>CAYOLB010000031.1:0-15018 GCA_964404675.1 uncultured Atribacterota bacterium
CTTCTTTTCTTTGCAAACATATGGCATAACTTTTTATGAATTGATTTCCAATTATCAATAAGTTATACTAATTAAAGCTGATTTTTTTTCAATAACGGGTAATAAATATATGGAAGAAAATTTAGTTTTTTTATTACTTGCTTCTGCTCTTGTTTTATTTATCTGGGGCAAAATTCGTTATGATTTTATTGCTTTAGCTATACTTTTTGTGTTATCTCTTCTAAGAATTATTCCTGTTGAAGACACTTTCTCCGGATTTGGTCACCCTGCTGTGATAACAGTAGCGGCAGTTATGATAGTTAGCCAGGGTCTTCAAAACTCAGGATTAATTGATTTAATTTCCCGCTGGCTAGATAAATTAGGCAAAAATAATCTTCTCCAAACAGTAGTATTGTGTGCCGTAACCGGTATTGCCTCCGCTTTTATGAATAATGTAGGAGCAATAGCTATTATGATGCCGGTGGCTATTAAGCTTTCCAATAAAAACAACAATCCCCCCTCTCACATATTAATGCCTTTAGCATTTAGCTCTATCCTGGGAGGAATGATGACACTGATAGGCACTCCACCTAATATCATAATTTCAACTTTTCGGAATAATGCTATGGGTTCTCCCTTTAAAATGTTTGATTTTATGCCTGTCGGGATATTTATAACAATTATAGGGATAGCATTTGTCTCCATAATTGGCTGGCGCCTTCTGCCAAAAAGAAAAGCTCAAAATGGATCCGGTGAACTTTTTAATATTGATGATTACATAACTGAGGTCAGGGTTCTTAAAAATTCAAATTATCGTGGGAAGAAACTTGGGGATATCAAAAAGGCAAAAAATTTTGACATAAACATATTGGGTTTAATCCGTAAAAAGAGACACATCCATACCCCGGAACTCTCTGAAGAGCTAAGGGTAAATGACATATTGATATTTGAAGCTGATTCAGAAAACTTAAAAGAATTTACTGACATAACCGGTTTTAAGTTATTAGGCGGAAAACAATTTCGCAAAGACGCAGCCGGCTCAAAGGATATCTCGAATAGGGAAGTTGTAGTAATTAATAGTTCAAAAATATTAGGAAAAACTGCTGCTGAATTAAATCTGAGAAGCCGATATGGTATCAACCTACTGGCAGTAGCACGAGCTGACCAGCAGATAAAACAGCGCCTTGACCATATCAAGTTTCAAGTCGGAGATGTGCTCCTCCTGCAGGGAAGGACACAGGTTTTAGATGAAACCATCAGTAATATCGGCTGCATCCCCCTTGAAGAAAGAGGATTACGTATTGGCTATCAAAAAAGAATTATCATGGCATTAGCTATTTTTATTACCGCCATAATAATTTCAGCTACTGGCTTCCTTGATGTCTCCCTTTCTTTCTCTATAGCCGCCCTGTTGTTAGTACTAACTGGAATTATTCCGTTCAGGGATGTTTACAAGGATATTGATTGGGCAATAATTATTCTGCTGGGGGCAATGCTCCCGGTTGGAACTGCCCTGGAATTATCAGGGGGAGCAAATACTATTGCTGAAATACTTATGTCTTGGGGAACAGGAATACCTGTCTGGTTAATGCTGGCCATAGTCATGGTTATCACAATGCTTTTATCGAATGTTATAAATAATGCAGCAACAGCTGTATTGATGGCACCTATAGGAATTATCATTGCTCAAAATACTGGGGTTTCAGTGGACTCATTTTTAATGAGTATTGCTATCGGTGCTTCTTCTCCATTTCTTACCCCTATCGGACATCAGTCAAACACACTGGTTATGGCACCTGGTGGTTATAAATTTTCCGATTATTGGCGTATGGGATTGCCCCTGCAAATACTGATAATTGCAATAGCAATTCCAATAATAATGCTTGTATGGTCTCCTTAAAAGTAGTTTAGAAATATATATTTATTTGAACCTGCTACAAAATTGAATAAGCTTCTAAAACCTTAGTTTTACTATCCGGTGAAATAATATCCACATAATACTGGATATCTTTAAGATGCTGCAATACTGCAGTTCTTTCAATACCCGGCGGAGCATAGATAACAAATAACACATTTTTTGTGTCTGGTTTTATCCTGGTACGTTTATCCGGCCCATATATAATACTTGAAATTACACCTTGTGCATCAGAAACAAACATATCATTTTTAATTAATGTTTTCTCTTGACCAGTTATTTGGATATATTCTTCAGTACCATTTGCAATATTGATTTTAACAGGTAATTTCACTACATCTAAATCATGTCCCGCTGTTAACAGTAGATTCTTCATTTCAGCAAGAAACATCGCCTCAACCAATGAAGCAACTGTTGGAATTGATTTATCCTTAAAAACTATTGATTCTAACTGTAACAGGATATGGTATGTTTTTTTGAATTTTTTATAATAGTCTATATAGACATTTATCGGCTGCATCTTTTTTAAATCTGCTTTCATCATTTCCTTATATTTTTTTCTTAATTCTTTTTCCAATGCTGTTTTGCAAATTTCCAATTCTTTGTGAATATTAGGGTTGTTCACATTGTTTATTGCCAGTAAGCCAATAAATGCTCCAGGATATATATCTCTTACTTTATCTGATATAGTTAACAATACCAACTCCAACCTCTCTTTTTGTAAAAATTTCTCCTTAAATTAATTATCATGTAAAATATACTCAATTATAAAACATTTATATTTTATCCTTTTTGAAGGACAACAACGTTTTCTATATGGCTTGTTTGGGGGAACATGTCAATAGGCTGAACTGCAAAAACCTTATACCCATTTAAAACAAATTGTTTTAAATCCCTGGCCAAAGTTGCCGGATTACATGATACATATATTATTGTCTGTGGAGAAGCATCAATTAAGGAACTTACAACTTTTGGTTTAAGGCCAGTACGGGGTGGATCAATAATTACCTGGTCAAATGAATATTTTTTCTGCAGTAGAACAGATTCACAAAAACCAGAAATAAATTGACAATTCGTTATGCCATTTAACTCTGCGTTTTTTATGGCATTTTTAATTGCTAAAGAATTAATATCTATCCCAAACACTGACATTACATTTTCTGCAATATTGAGGGCAAACATACCCACACCGCAGTATGCATCAAGCACTCTGCTCTGCTTATCTGAATTAAGATACCTAGTAATAATATCAATCATAATTTCGGACTGTTTGGCATTTACCTGGAAAAAATCATCAACGCCCAATAAAAAATAACATTTACCTGCTTTTTCTTTTATTAATCCTAGTTCTGTTATAAGGTTTGTTTTACCCTGTCGTTTCTCATAAATAACATCCACCTCATGGGATAATTTTTTTACTATTTCCCGATTTGTATAACAGTTAAGAAACTCAAGTATTATTTGATCACTATAATTAGATTGGCGCAGTATAATTGAGCTATCTTCCTCCAAATGTATTTCTGGAAGTATTTCTTTTATCAAATTACTTATCCTGTTTAACTTTGGTAAAAGCAAAGGGCAGCTATCTATTGCAATTAATTCTTTGCTCTGGTAACGGTAAAATCCCATTTTTTTACCATCAGGACTTTCGTCGATATGCCAGACAACCTTGTTTCTATAATTCCAGGGTTTTTGCATCCCAATTGTATCAAGAGCCGATGCCTCAATTTTACCGATACGATTTAATGACTCTTGCGTAATTTCTTTCTTGTATAGCAGTTGCTGCTTATAATTGATATGCTGATAGGAACAACCTCCACATTGATAATAATAAGGACAATTTGGTTGTGTCCGCTGATTTGACGATTTTATAATTTCTCTTAATGTAGCCCGTGAATAGTTTTTCTTTTCCTCTAGAATATCTGCCTGAACAATTTCTCCTGGCATAGCATAAGGTACAAAAATCACCTTACCTTCATTCCTGGAAACCCCTTCTCCGTTATGACTAATGCCTTCAATTGTTAATTCCATTTCTTTGTGACTCCAAAACTTCTTATTATTACTCTTCTTCTCTATTTTTTTGATTTCTAAAGTTACCTATAAAGTTAGTTATATTCTGTTATGGTAATTCAATCTCTGCCACCAATATTTCTTCTTGATTATCAGAAGCACTTATTGCCAAAAAACCATCCTGTGGTGGCAAATCAAAGAAATTTTTTAAATTGTTGGTATTTTCCCTGCTTATAATACTTGATTGACCATAGAAACCGAGGTCAAAAAATTCTCCATTCATCATAGGGTTAATAGCATATTTAAAATACTGTAATTTATGGGTATATTTATAGCTGCTATCCAGCCATTCTTCCTGTTGCCAATCTTCCCAGTGAAGCGGATTAGCCGATGGCTGAATAAGAATATCAGCTTTTTGCTCTCTCAATCTATCTATTACATCTTCTTTAAAGCTATCCAGACACACTGCAATCCCAATTTTCCCTAATGTAGTATCAAATGCCTTGATGTCCTCTAAATCACCTGCGGTCATATACAGCCCTTCCTTCTGCTCCAATTCCAGCAAGTGAACTTTATCCTGGTAACCAATAACCTTTCCAGCAAGGTCAAAAAGATATGAGGTATTGTATATCTTCGGACTTAAAGCTCCTTCCTTATAAAGTACCTCCCCATTGTTTATCTCATAATGAGGCAACGGAACAGAGCCAGCCACTATGTACACCTGATATTTTTTCGCTAAATTACTAAAGGTCTCAAAATAAGTTTGAGCAATTTCTTCATTATGATAGTAATATAAGGCTGGTACCCAGGAAAGATTGTATCTTATCCGGTACCAGACAAGTGGTAACAAATGTTTCATGGTCATTTTTTTAATTGCATCTTCAATGGTATGTACTGCACTTAATGTCTGTTTATTATCCTGGGCAATCAACATCAATCCCACATCTTCTGGGAATACTACCAAAGTAGGATATTCAGTATCAATTTTATCTGCCACTTCCTCCATTAAAGCTTCAATTTTATGTGCAAAGTTCTGCTGTGAATAAAAATCATTTATATTAAGTTTCATCTGCACTGCAACCAGTTGACCCATGTTCCCAGCTGCCAAACAACTAAAAGAAATTATCAAAAAATATATAATTAAAATTATTGCAAAAAATAAGCTAATTCTATAATAGGTCAGCAATTTAACATCCTCCATTATCATTTACTTATATATATTAAAAAAAGCAGGAAAACAAAAATAAACTTATTAGCTATAAAAATATAAAGCTCTACAAAAGCAATGTTAAAACAAAATTAATAATATTCTTTATCTGGAAATTGTGATGAATCATCGGTCTGTCTCTTTATTTTTACTACTATATTTTTATTCTCCCGGGCAACTTCCTGAAAAAGTGTTATTATTAACTCACCATAGTAACCCATATTCTCTATTAGCTGCTCTGTGTTGTAAATACTTATTTTTTTGGGGGGAAAATCAGTTGAAAGACAATCCCAGAGAGCATCTAAATTATTACCATAGTAATCCGGCAATGACAATTTTTCTTTAAGATAGGCATGAGTTGTTGCCCTATCTATCATCTTAGCTCCATTTAATCCTATTTCTCTCATTTATTCTCCTAATAAAGCCTTTCGAAGCTTTCGTAATGGTCATCTGTATAAAAAATGAGCCCATCATTAGAATAAACGATACGTTCTGCTCCTCGATATCCTCCAGAATAGTTAACATCGCACTCATAGTAGCGACGACCTTCAGCATCCGGCAAAACCCTTTCCCGATTATAGAAGCGGTCACCGCCTATAGATTTTTGATTAGTAACATCCCAGAGGTTGCCTTTGGAATTATCCCAGCCTAAGTCCCGGGCTTCACTTTTTGTAATGAAATTTTGCGGTAGTTCTTTATATGTATGAATATATGCAGCTACTTCTTCTTTTGTGGAATAGCTTAATCCTTCTTCTATTTTTATGTTGTTCGTATCAAGTTGTGTATTGTCCTGAACCTTGTCTACTTTCTTTTCTGAAAAAATGTTAGAGTCAGGCGTATTTGTTTGAGTTTCTTTATCAGGTGATCCACAGCCTATAAAGCTTATTAGTATAAAGACAGCAAGTATAAAAACAAATAATCTATTCAAATCTCTTTTTATATTCATATATTTTCTCAATAGTTAAATTCCTATCTTTTGACTTCTTTTTTCCATTAAATCAGCATCTCTCCATTGGCCATTCTTTATTTTACCAATATTTTCCCTGATTCCAACCACTCTAAATCCACATTTTTCATGAAGAATTATACTCGATTTATTTTCCAGGAAAATACTAGCCTATAAAGTCCAGAACCCGCGTTCTTCAGAAGCTTTTACCAACCTTTTTAGCAAAGCCTTACCAATGCCTTCCCCCTGCTGATTTTTTCTAACATATATACTTACCTCTGCTACCCCAAAATAAACCTTTCTCCCGGAAAAGGGGCTCAAGGCTTCCCAGCCATAAATTTCTTTTCCTTCTCTAGCTGCCAATCTACAGGCTTTTATATGATTAGCGTCCCAATCTTCCTAGCTAGGGCATCTAGTTTCAAATGTAGCATTACCGGTTTTTATGCCTTCTATATAAATATCTTTAATTTGTTCCCAATCGTGTGCTTGAATTATATCTATAGAATATTTCATTTTTTTACTCTTAACAAGAACTCTTCAGCTTTTTCTGGTATATCTGGTATAAAAGCTAACAGACAAATTGTTTTAGTCTTTTGTGATCGCTTTCTCTGCATTCTAAACTTAAAAAAGTACCTTTATTCTTGTGGACTACAGATTTTACATAGGCATTTTCATTAAGATATGCAATTATGTTGCCATTTTCATAAGGGATAAACATGTTACATTCAATGTAGTGACTGAATATCTTCTCTGAAAGCAATTCAATTAATTCAGCTATTCCAATTTTTTGCTTTGCCGAGATAAATATCTTATTATTACCTAATATAGGAATATTAGAGGTAGTTAGTTCTGCTTTATTATATACATAAATTAGGGGAATACCTTCAGCTCCTATTTGTTGTAATGTTTTTTCAGTTGTACTTATTTGCTGTTTATAATTTTGGCTTGATGCATCTACGACATGTAACAATAAATCTGCTTTGCCAACTTCTTCGAGAGTAGAGCGAAATGCCTTTACCAGATTGTGGGGTAATTTACTTACAAAGCCAACAGTGTCGAACAAAAGAAAACTTCTGTTATCAGATAAGGTTATATTCCTTGCTGTAGTGTCCAATGATGCGAATAGGACATTTTTAGCTAATACCTTTTTATTTTCTGATTCGTTACAATAATCTATTATGGCATTCATAAGAGTAGATTTTCCTGAATTGGTATAACCTACTAAGGCTACAGATGGTAATCCGGCCTTTTGTCTTTTCTTGCGTTGGGTCTGGCGCTCGCTTTTGATTAACTCTAACTCTTTATTAAGTACAGATATTTTCTTTTCGATTTTTCGCCGGTCAAGCTCCAAAGCCTTTTCCCCAGGACCCCTGGTTGTAGTGCCAACACCTCCACTCTGTTGACTGAGAGATTCTTTTAGACCTATAAGCCTTGGTAACATATATTGCAAATGAGCCACTTCAACCTGTATTTTGGCTTCTTTAGTTTTTGCCCTTCTGGCAAATATTTCTAGAATAAGCGCAGTTCTATCCATTATTTTAGAATCCAGTATCCTGCTAAGATTTCTAAGCTGTGTTGGTGAAAGTTCATTATCAAAAATTATCACATCTGATTCTGTTTCTTCTATTAATAATTTTATTTCCTCAATCTTACCCACACCAATACAAAAAGCTCTGTTGTAACTATTCAAATTCTGTACTGCCTGACCTACGACTTTATATTCACAAGCCATGGCTAAACCTTTCAGCTCATTCAGTGATTCACTGAAATTATAATCATTATTTATATTAACACCAACAAGTAGTGCTTTTTCTTTTTCTATCATTATTTCTGACTCCCTTACATATTAGCATAACATAATCTAGCATAAACAACGAAATCATTGCACCCGCAGAGCGGGTGGCTTTAAGAACCTCTAAAAGAGGTTTGAGTTTTAGGTGAAAAATTGTTATATAGTTTTTTATTCTTTGTCGAAAATATTTACCAGTAATTACTTGCCTAAAATATATTCTTTTTCTATTATAGTTTTCATAGTCTTACAATCAGTGAATTTTATAACATTCATCCCAATTTGTTGAGCAGCGTTAACATTTTCTTCAGAATCGTCTACAAATAATACCTGTTCTGGCTCTCTATTTAATTCTTTTAAACAAATATCAAATATTTTAGGACAGGGCTTAACTATCTTTTTTTCAAATGATAATATTTTTATTGTAAAGAAATCGAACCAATACTGATTACATATTTCTTTGAGAGTATCAGATGTCATATTTGATAGGAGTGCTAAATTTACTTTACTCCTGATTGACTGAATATATTCAATCATCTTTTCGTTAACATCAAGCCAGCTTTTTTTATCATATTCTATTAATTTTACAATATTTGTTTCTTCAACCCTTTTACCTGCCAATTTCACTGTCTTCATCCAATATGTATGTGCATCAATTATTCCAGAATCATAATCTTTCCTTTGCCTGCTGTAAATAAACGGAAACTCATTTATAGTAATGTTTAAAATATGGCACATTTTCTTTATAATGTCCACATTTTGATTTTTACTTATTACTCCACCAAAATCAAATACTATAGAGCTTACTTTCTTCACTTAAACCACCTACTAAAAAGTTTTGTCAAAAAAAATTAAGTATGTTTCTTTTTATATTAATTCTAACACATAGAATAAAAATATTTTACTTAACAATAATTAAACCCAATTGTTTGACTCTACGGCTATTGACGCTATAATAGTTAAGATATGTATTGTTGATGCCCTCAAATATAACATTTAATTATGCACGGTATATGATACAAATCATATATAAATAATTTTACAATATTTTTAAGTCAAATTTTCTTGAAAGGTTTTTATGAAAAATTTTTATTTCAGTTTACTTCGCTTAATGATCGGCCTTTTATTATTTGCTCTTGGTATTGTATTTACGGTAAATGCCCAGATAGGATATGCCCCATGGGATGTTTTGCATATAGGTCTTGCTAATACCATTGGTTTAACCATAGGAACAGTCTCGATTATACTGGGAATCTTTATTGGTTTGATAACAGTACTTCTTGGAGAAAAAATAGGAGTCGGGACCATCCTGAATATGATTTTTATCGGACTCTTTTTTGACATGATTTATGCTCTTAATATTATACCTGTAGCAAATAATATGGTTTTAGGCATTACCATGTTAATTATTGGATTATTTATCATAGCCTTTGCTACATATTTTTATATTGGAGCTGCACTTGGTGCAGGTCCCAGGGATAGCTTAATGGTAGCCCTTAATCGAATAACAGGCATTCCAATTGGAGTCTGCCGGGGAATTATTGAACTTCTGGTTGTTTTATTAGGATGGACATTGGGAGGAATGGTTGGCATAGGCACAGTCCTGGCAGCTTTCGGAATTGGTTTCTGCGTTCAAATAACATTTAATCTACTTAAATTTGATGCAACTAAAATCAAACATGAAACACTAGGTTATACATACAGAAAAATTTTCAAGAAAGAATCACAAAACGAAATTAATAAGAAAGAAGTTTTTCAGAATGAATAATAATTTCTCTAAATAAAAAGGTGCTTATAATTTTTTGAGTAATTATTTTTTTACTGTAAAAGGTTTATCAAGCAAACCATTAAAACCATACCCTTGGATATAAAAAGTGTCTTCTTTCAAAATAATTTGTATCTGACCCGGGGTATCAGCCTTTTCAGGAAACCAGTCTGCTTTATCCATTGCAATTTCAGTAAATGGATCATATAATCCAGCTTTTTTAGAAAGATTTACTGCATCAGTAATACTAATATCTTCAGTAATAACTGCTCCTTGTAATAAATTATAAATAGCCAATGTATTGGCCTGAAGTATTGTATTTTTTGCCTTGTCTTTCGTTAGACTATCATCAACACTTTCCTGTCGGTTTATTCCATAAAATTTTAACCCTATCAAAGTTGATAATGCTATTATAACCAACACCATTAATATTGTAATAAAGGCAAAGCCTTTTTTGTTTCTCATAATTAATCCTGATTTACCTGCTTAATTATTAAACTATAATAGTTAAACCTTTGGGGGCATAGGATAAAGCTTCCCCCCGTGTGTCTTAAGAAAAGATTTCAACCTCTCCTCTTCAGCATCAGAAAAATTATATCCACCCTGATAATCTTCAACTAAATCAAGACATTTTTTCAAGAGTCTTGGGTCTCCGGGAGAAACTGCAGTATCAATATCTTTGGATAAAGTAAATTTTAATGCCAGTCTTGCTAATTCATCATTATCGAACAAAGGCTTATACCAGGTTGCATATCCATCTTTTGCTTCATTTTCTTCCCACTGTCTCTGAGCCAGAGCTTTAATTGCCAATATCCCCTTATTCGTTTCACGGGCTTTTTTGATGACCGTTTCACCTTGCTTATAATTTAGCCAGTAATTCCAATTAGTTGGGAACATTACGGTATCAAAATCAAACAGCTCCATCAGTTTTAACGCATACTCTTCACTATGAGCAGAAAACCCTATATATCTGACAAAACCTTTCTCTTTAGCCTCTAAAATGGCCTCTAACGCCCCTCCAGGATTTAATGCTTTTTTCAGGGAATCCTCATCAGTAACTTCATGCAATTGGTAGACATCAAAATAATCAGTTCTCAGTAACCTAAGAGAATTTTCCAAATCTTTTCTGGCTTCTTCTTTGGAATTATCGGGTTCTGTCTTACAAGTTAAAATAATCTGTTGTCGATGATTTTCAATAGCAGGACCAAGTTTATCCTGTGAATCTCCATAAGTAGGACCGACATCAAATAAATTAACCCCTCTGTTAATTGCTTCAGAAACCGCTTTCTTGACTTCCTCTTGCTGCATTCTTTTTGCCATTACCCCTCCAAAGGAAATAATAGAAACCTTAAGTCCTGTACGTCCCAACTTCCTATATTCCATTGTTAAAACCTCCTTCAGTTTTTAACATAATATCATATGTAAATATCACACCCGATTAGAGCGTGGAAGATTATTCAAATTAATTTATATTTTTGTTAATTGACTTATCAATCAGCCTATATATTGTTGCTACCAAAGGTACCCCTAACAATATTCCCATAATTCCCATAAAGCCGCCTCCAATAATGATTGCTGCAAACACCCATATGCCTGGAAGACCAATAGTATTCCCTACTACTTTCGGATAAATAAAATTTCCTTCAATTTGCTGAAGGGTAATAATAAAGGCAAGAAATAATATTGCCTGAAAAAGATCAACCATGAAAATTAATAAAAAACCTACAGTAGCACCCAAATATGCCCCAATCATAGGAATTAGTGCAGTAAGACCAACAACAGAACCTATAGTAGTAGCATAAGGAAAACGGAAAATCAACATACCAATGGTACAAAGCACACCTAAAATCACAGCTTCCTTAAATTGCCCAAGAAAGAAGTTTGAAAATGTTTCTTCAGCAGTATTTAAAATATTATTTAATTTTTCTCTCTTACTTTTACCTAAATAGGCCTTTGTTATTTTCTGATAATTTTTCTGTAATATTTCCTTATCAAATAAAACATAAATACTAAAAACAATCGCTAACAAGATTTCAACAATTTTTCCAAATACTATACCAATAAAAGAGACTGAACCAAATGCCCAGTTATTCAGCAATTCCAATACTCTATTTAATGCCGCTTCTCCACTTATATCAAGTTCCCCTATTCTTTCTCTGACAATTGGATAGTTTTCTACATTTTCCATTATCCATTTAACTGTATTTTCATAAATAATCGGTAATTCAGAAGAGGCTAATTGAACAAATTGGGTAATCTGTGGAATTAAAATATTAAGAAAGAAATATATAGCTAGTATAATGGTTAAAATTGATAAAATTATACTAACAGCCCTGCGGCTCTTTCTTAATATATGATTCTTACTGTTAGAAAAGTAGATTTTCTCATATTTAGTAGTTATTATATTCATAACAAAAGCAATACCTGCACCAATCAATAAAGGTGATATAACTCCATAAATATATTTCACAAGACTTAGAAAACTAGAAAAATTTAATATTATTAACAGTATTATACCAATAATAATTACATTCTTTGTTGAAAATATCTGTTTTTCATCCCTCAATTTTTCAGACATAAAAAATCCTTCTAATTTCTAATTTATAGAATAAGTTAATTGTAGCAAAAAATAGAATTAAAATTACCATAAAAATAATAAATCATTTAAACTATATTCGGATATTTATTCATTATTATAAGACAAAGACTCGCCTTGCTAAACAAGGAGAGCCTTCAGAAGAGTGTTGCCTTATGAGGTTGCCTGTTAATAATATTTTATCATAATATAGCAAAAATACAATTAATGATCTAACCAATTTCATTCCCTAATTTCTCCTATGGCTTTTTTAAAGGCATTTGTAAAAAGCACTACATCCTGGTTAAGTGTTATACCATCAAAGCCATCTTGTAAATATTTCTTTGCTTCTTTTGTATTATTGCAATGCATAAGTACAAATTTTCCTGCTTCTTTAGCAGCCTTCAAGATTCTCTTAATTGCAGAAACAAAATCAGCATCATTAAATTTTGCTGGTTTATTAAGGGCAACTGATAGGTCATAAGGACCAACAAAAATCCCATCAATACCATCAAGAGAGCATATTTTTTCAATATTATCCAAAAAGCCTTTTGTCTCACATTGAGGAATCAACATTGTTTCATTATTGCTTACTTGAAAATATTTTTCAATGCTCCCACTGGAAAAAGGTTCAAAACCGAAGCCCCCACTTCTGCTCATAGCAACACCCCTTTGGCCTATAGGGTAGTACTTTCCATACTTTACTACATCTTTTACATCATCAAATTTTTCAATATAGGGAATTAAAAGCCCTTTGGCACCAATATCGAGCATTTTTAGTATAGAATCACGGCTATGATTTTTAATGCGGACAATTGGAGTAATACCACGCAGTTCTGCAGCAATAATAAAGTTCATAGCGCTTTCTACATCAGCAGGTCCATGTTCAGAATCTATAACCAGAAAATCAAGTCCAGCTAATCCCAGACATTCTACAGCTAAAACACTATTTAACCCAAAAAATGTCCCAATAACTTGTATTCCATTTTTCATCTTCCTTTTCATTTTATTTTCCATTTTTACACTTCCTTTTTTCCAGCAGGATATTTTGAATTTCTTTAAAATTCAATATAGGATAATAATCATTATCAACACATCATATAAATAATGTCAAGCCTTATAACGCTTATTGCTTTGATAATAATTAATACTAGGAGCAAGGTAAAGTCTAATAAAGATTTGACATGTACCCCAAGATATGATTATAATAGAAAGGAAACTAATAATACCTAATTAGTTTTCATATTTTTTTGAGGTGAACCATGACAGAAGATCAGAATAACCTTATTAAGAAAAAAGTACTTCTAACCGCTAGAAAGCTGTTCTTTAGTTTCGGTTATTCCAAAGTAACTATGGATGAATTGGCTTCTGAACTTAATATGAGCAAGAGGACACTATACCAGCTCTATGAAAGTAAAAATATATTATTAAAAGCTGTAATCTATGATTTTTTCCAGGAATTCCAGGAGAAAATAAGTAAAATTGTTAAGAACAAAAACAAGGATAGTCTGATTTCATTGAAAAAGATGATATTTTTAATTCAGACTCAAATGGCAAAATTTAGCATTCATGCTTTTGAAGATATTCGCAAGAATAATCCAGAAGCCTGGCAATTGATAAGCAATCTTCGAGAAAAAATGTTCAATAGTCAGCTTAGGGAAATACTCAATCGAGCAAAGAAAGAAAATAATATCCGTGATGATATCGATATTGAAATAATTGTAATATTAATACTTAATACAATTCAATCCGTTGTAAACCCTGAGACAATATCCAGGCTTTCCTATTCAACCGATGAAGTCATTGACATATTATCCAAATTTATCATTTCCGGAATTAAAAAACCAAAAAATATTATGCTTTAAAATCATTCACAAAACAGGAGTAGACTATATGAAAAAAGTTGCATTTTTTATTAGAAAATATTCTAAGTTAATCATTATTATTACAATCATACTAAGTATATTTAGCATATCTCAAATTAGAAACCTGGTAGTAGATGATGACATTACCGAATACCTTGCTGAGGGTGATCCGGAGATAGAATTCTATGAAGAAGTTTCAGAAAAATTCGGCAGTGATGACGAAAATATAACACTTATTGCAATTGAATATGATGATTTGTTTAAAATAGAAAACCTGCAAAAATTTAAACATATTTCAGAACAACTGGAAGAATCTGATTATATAGATTCGGTAAATTCATTTTTAAACATGCCAAAAATTATTGCTACTGATTTTGGTATTGAAGTCAGAGAATTTGTCGAAGTATTCCCGGAAACACAACAGGAAGCGCGACAACTGGAACAAGATGCCTTTGAAGATGAATTAATCCGGGGTTCATATTTATCACCAGATGGCGAAGCTGCCCTGCTTATGGTCGAATCTGTTCCAGATACCAATGGAACTATACTTAAAAATGGAATTGAAGCAATTGTCCAGAAAAATATAGAAAATGCAGTAAAAGTTGAATACCACGGTTATCCAATTATGGATGCACAAATAACTGAAATGGCTACTGATAATATGACTTTGGTAATATTCGCAGCTATTGTTATTCTTGCCCTGCTTTATTATAGTTTTCGAAGTATTCAAGGAACAGTATTCCCAGCACTTGTTGCAATTCTCTCTTCTTTGTTATTGTTAGGGGCAATTGCTGCCTCTGGCAAGACAGTTACCATTATTATATCAGTTATTCCAGTGGTTATGCTTTCTCTGGTAACTGCATATGGCATTCATTTTATCAGTCGTTACTATGAAGAAAGGCAACACTTCCCTCCCGAAAAAGCTATAGAGAAAGCAATAGAATATTCAATTCTCCCTATTATGATG
>CAYOLB010000032.1:0-5359 GCA_964404675.1 uncultured Atribacterota bacterium
AGTATACCAATAGTTCGGTCAACAATTTGCTGGGCTAATTGATGATTTATTTTCAATTAACAGAATCCCCTTTTTAATTTCCAGAATAATTAAGCATACAAATAATATTTTATTCCCTAATATATACTTTATTATTCTTGACCTGGATTTTATTTTGAGCAAATAATTGAATAGCTATAGGTAAAAGCTTATGCTCATATATTAATATTCTATCAGAGAGATCTTCTTCAGTATCATTCTGTTTCACTTCTACTGCTTTTTGCAAGATGATAGGACCGGTATCCATTCCCTCGTCAACAAGATGAACAGTACACCCACTTAGTTTAACACCATATTCTATGGCTTGTCTTTGTGCATGTAGTCCAGGGAAAGAGGGTAACAAGGCAGGATGAATATTTATGATACGATGTCTATACTCTTTAATAATCTTTGAACCCACTATGCGCATATAACCTGCCAGGACAACTAAATCTATGTTATAATTTATAAGATAATCAAGTATTCCCTGTTCATATTCCTCTTTATTTTTGTATTTCTTATAAGGAAATGCTATATTATCTATCCCACAAGCTTCAGCCCTCTTTAAGGCATAAGCTTTCGGATTATCACTTATCACTATTTTGATTTTTCCTTCAATTTGTCCTGCTTTTATCGCATCAATAATTGCCTGTAAATTTGTTCCTCTGCCAGAGGCTAATACTGCAATATTAATCATATTTCGCTAAAATTTCCCCTTTTATTTTAAGTAATAAAATAATATTTTAACATCGCACTCGCAAAGCGGGTATCTTTAAAAATCTACTAAAGAGGTTCAAGTTTTTCTTGTTTACTTTTGTTATACTCTTTTTTTCTTTCAATTTTATTTAACTAAAATATTCTCAGCAATATAACTACCTGCTTTAAAATTCAGGTGAAAATTGTTATATTGTATCTACGGATATATACTTGGTAAGCTTTAACTTATATGGACTATTTCTTCGGAGGCAGATCTATGGACAACTTCACCAATATGATATGCTAATTGTCCTGTTTCTTCTAAAACCTGCAACACAGTATTTTTTTCTTCTGGTGCTATGACTATTACCATGCCAATTCCCTTATTGAAAGTATGGTACATTTCCTTATCGGTTAATTGTCCTTTTTTCTGAATGAGCTGATAAATAGGAAATTGAGGCCAATTATCAGTACAGATATTAGTAGCTACGCCTTGCGGCAAAATACGAGGGATATTGTCATAAAATCCCCCTCCTGTAATATGTACTATCCCTTTGATATGACATTTATCTATCAATTTCAGAATGCTATTGACATATATTTTGGTAGGTTTTAGCAATTCTTCTCCCAGACTAACATCAAAATCTACAGGTACATCTGCTAAATCTATTCTTTCCTGCTCCAGAAGTATCTTTCTCACCAGCGAAAAACCATTACTGTGCAAACCCGAAGAAGCCAGGCCTATTAAAATATCTCCTGGTCTAATATTTTCACCAGTAATAATTTTATTTCTTTCAATAATTCCAACAGAAAAGCCGGACAGGTCATACTCGCCTTCCGGATAGAAACCGGGCATTTCTGCAGTCTCTCCACCTAATAAGGCACATCCAGCTTCTTTACATCCATCGGTTATTCCTTTAATAATTGCAACCATTTTGTCTTTTTCTAATTTTCCCGTAGCCAGATAATCGAGGAAAAATATTGGTTTGGCACCACAGGTCAAAATATCATTTACGCACATTGCTACCAAATCAATACCTATTGTATCATGTTTCTGCATCAAATTAGCAATCATTAATTTCGTGCCAACACCATCTGTTCCTGAAACCAAAACAGGATCTTTAATTTTTTCTTGAGCAAGAGAAAAAAGCCCTGCAAAATTACCAATATCATTTAATACCCCTGGTATGTGAGTTGAATGAATCATGGGCTTAACCTTGTTGATAATATTATTCGCTAATTCAATATCTACTCCG
Source organism: uncultured Atribacterota bacterium (assembly GCA_964404675.1). GTDB lineage: Bacteria > Atribacterota > Phoenicimicrobiia > Phoenicimicrobiales > Stramentimicrobiaceae > CAZWUL01. Next base: position 1,971 of record CAYOLB010000032.1, read on the forward strand.
GATTTCTTATAAGCATCATTCATATTATTTCCTTTCGATTTCTTTCTAGCAAAGTTTACTTGCATAATTAGTATACCGTATTACGTATAACGTATACCGTTAAAGATAACAAAATACGCCTACTCATCCCCCTCACCCTAACCCTCTCCCTCCGTGGGGAGAGGGAAGATTTAGAATATCCTCCAAATATAGAGGGAATTTTCGAAAAACTTGTTTTTCAACTTAAATGTTGTACATTTTTAAAGAAAATGACAACCGTTTATTATCTTGCATCTAAGTAATTGGTAAATGATAGATTGCTCATTACTTGTACTATAAGGATATTTTTATTAACAATGATTAATTTGTGTTATCCTTATACTGAAATATTGTATGGTTTATTTTTTTGTCATTGCGTGTATTTTATGTACATAAGTTTAATGGAACCTGACCCTTAACTAATGCTAAGAATCAAGTGAAGTAATCCCATCTTGTTATTTCTACATCTTAAATCTTTGCTTTCACTTATGCTTAAGCTATTTTACGTTATACGATATACGGTATACGTTATACCTTTTATATTGGATATCTCCCACTGAAACAGGCAGTACAAAAATCTGAAGGTTTATTTTTCTCAAAGACACCAGTTAATGCTTTCAAACTAATATATCCCAAAGAATCTGCTCCTATCCAATCTCTTATTTGATCAACAGAAAGATGATTTGCCCATAATTCTTCTTTATCTGGAGTATCAATACCATAATGGCAGGGAAAATTAACCGGGGGTGAGCTTATTCTGACATGTACTTCTTTGGCTCCAGCATCTTTTAATAATTTGACCAGTTTTTTGCTAGTTGTCCCCCTCACAATCGAATCATCAACCATCACGATTCTCTTCCCTTTTACAATGCCAATAATAGGAGAAAGCTTCAATCTTACCGAATATTCTCTTAATATCTGATCCGGTTGAATAAAAGTACGTCCGATATAAGGGTTTTTCAAAAGACCTTCCTGATAGGTTATGCCAGACTCTTGAGAATATCCCAATGCAGCAAATCGTCCTGAGTCAGGAACCGGGATTACTATATCAGCCTCTACTGGGTGCTCCTGAGCTAATTTCTGGCCAATTCTTTCTCTAATAACTGCAACATTTTCTTCGAAAACACTGCTATCTGCTCTTGCAAAATAAATATGCTCAAAAACACATAAACTTTTTTGTTTGAAGGGTATCACTTGTTTTGATATGCAAGAATTTTTATCAATTACAACCATTTCCCCAGGTTGAATTTCTCGAATATATTTCGCATTAACCAGGGGAAAGGCAGTATCTTCTGAAGCAATAACGTAACCCTTTTCCAATTTTCCTAAGACAAGTGGATGAAATCCATGACTATCGCGTAAACCTATTAATTTATCTTTGGTAAGAATTACTAGACAGAATGCCCCTTTTATTTTTAATACTACTTCTGTTAGGGATTTTTCAATGTCTTTTTCTTTAGTCGCACTAATTAATTGACAAAGCAAGTGACTATCTGCATTACGCTCCTTGGATAATAATATTTTTGAAGAAAAATCCTCTTTTAATTCTTTCTGGTTAATCAAGTGGCCATTATGGGCAAGTGCAAAAGATCCACCCTGGTATTGATTGAGAATTGGCTGGCTATTTTCCCAGCTATTGGCACCAGCGGTAGAATACCTTACATGGCCGATAGCAATATTTCCTTGTAATGTATTGAGAATTCCTTCATTGAATACCTCAGAAACTAATCCTAAATCACGGTATATCAATATATTCTTCCCATTAGAAACAGCAATACCTGCACTCTCCTGTCCTCGATGCTGAAGGGCAAATATTCCCAAATGAGCTAATTTTGCTGCATCTGTATTTTCTATATCTTGTTTAAAAATACCAAAAATACCACATTCTTCATTCATTTTCTATCTTGCTCTCCCACGCTATCTTAAGCTGTTTTATTTCTAAATTAAGTAAGTTGCCAATCTTTAAATTATTCCCTTCAATTTTACCTAATACTTGCATCGGTATTTCGTATTTATCAGCAATGGCTTTTAAATTTTCTAAATTATTTTCGGAAAGTGACACAACTATTCGAGATTGTGTTTCTCCAAATAAAAATGCATCATTTCTAATCTTATTAGTTTCGATATCTACCTTTAATCCCTTATTGCCGGTTATGCAACTTTCAGCCAGGGTCACTGCTAAGCCTCCATCAGAACAGTCATGTGCTGAAGAAATTATTCCAGCTTGAATACTTTCCCGGCATACATCTTGAACTGACTTCTCTAGACTTAAATCAAGTTGAGGAGGCAAGCCCTTTTCTATATTGTGAATTACTTTTAAGTATTCACTTCCTCCTAATTCTTCTTTGCTCTCACCTAAAAGGACCACTAAATCACCATCATTCTTAAATGGCATAGTACAGACTTGATCAAAATCTTCAATTATCCCTACCATTCCTATAATAGGAGAAGGATAAATGGCTTTCCCGTTACTTTCATTATTCAAACTAACATTCCCACTGATTACCGGGACATCTAATGCCTCACAAGCCTCACTAATTCCTTTAACTGATTCTTCTAGCTGCCAGAATATCTCTTCTTTCCCCGGATTACCAAAGTTTAAATTATCAGTAATCGCCATGGGAATAAAGCCTTTACAGGAAAGATTCCTTGCTGCTTCAGCCACAGCAATTTTACCACCCAAAAATGGGTTTAGATAGCAATATCTTCCATTCCCATCCACGGTTAATGCAATAGCTTTTCTACTTCCTTCAATTTTTAATATACCGGCATCATCTCCTGGGAATAATATTGCTTTTGTACCTTTTGAACTTATTCTTTTACCGTCTTTAAAAATCCATTTTTTATTACAGATATTGGGAGAAGATAATAACTGCAGCAATACTTTGTTAAAATTTGCTGGCTGAGGAATATCTCCTAAATCCAACTCTTGATTTTTCTTAAGATTAGCGGGTTCTTTGCTGGTATAATATCGCAATGGAACATCTTCAGCTAGAGACCTTGCTGGTACCTCTGCTACTATTTCGTCTTTTTCCTTTAAGCGTAATATCCCATCTGAAGTTACTCTTCCTATAATAGTATATTCTATGCCCCATTTACTAAAGATTTCTGCTATTTTTTCTTGTTTATTAGGATTGGCTACTAATAACATTCTTTCCTGGGTTTCTGAAAGCATAATTTCCCTGGGTGTCATGTCTTTTTCTTTTCTTGGCACCAGGGAGAGATCTAATTCAATTCCACAATTTCCCTTACTGGCCATCTCACAGCTGGAACTTATTAATCCGGCTGCTCCTAAATCCTGCATACCTAAAATGAGATTTCTTTCTACTAATTCCAGACATGCTTCAATAATCTTTTTTTCTAAATGAGGA
>CAYOLB010000033.1:0-5537 GCA_964404675.1 uncultured Atribacterota bacterium
GTTATTTTCAATACAATAGCTTTAAAGAGAAAAGAGCATACAATAAATGGTTAATAAATAGAAGAGGGGAGGTATAGTTTTTTGAAGCCGGAAGATAGAAAAAAAGAATTAAATGGCTGGTATATCCATAATTGGACCTTTTTAGGTTGGATGGAAACAGGGATTAAATCTATAGCAATTATCATTGGTATATGGGCTTTTTATTTAAGTTGGGATTCTCAAGTATGGACAATTCCTTCGGGAAACCGCCTGATTCAGGTGATTATTTTAGGCCTTTTGTCATTGGGGATATTTTTTGCTATTTTCAACCGATGGCAGAATAAGGAAATTATATCTATTATTTTTGTTTTTTTTAATAATTTTGGCCATTGGGGAATGTTTTTGGCTTTATTGAGAGGGACAGGTTGGTTCTATTTACCGTTTTTTGCACTTTTAATGATGTTGGGTGATTTGGTGAAAATCCTTTTTCTAAAACAAACAGGTTATACTGAAAGAAATATTTCACCCGTTCTTTTTATTTATGCTACCCTTGTTTTTGTTGTCGGGTATGGATTGATTGATTTATTAAGCTGCTTTAGTTAGCCAATAAGAATGCAGATATCTTTGGATTGATAAGTACTATATAGAAAACATAAAGGAGGAAATATTTTGGTTGAAGACAAAAAATATCTTTCAATATTGAAAGATATAAAAGTTGCTTCCTATGATATTGATTTTGCTGGGATTGTCAGCAATATTAGTTATGTTAGGTGGTTGGAAGATTTGCGTTTAGCATGGCTGGAAAAATATTTTTCTTTAACTAAACAGATGGATGCAGGTTTTGTTCCAATTTTACTGGAAACCAATATCCAATATCAGCATGCAATTCGTATGTTTGATAAGATAAAAGGAGTAATGTGGGTAAGTCGGCTTCACTCCCATAAATGGAGAGTTAAAGCAGAATTTGTTGTTAATGAAAAGGTTATGGCTTCAGCTGAACAAAAAGGTGTTTTTGTAGATAAGCTTAAATGGAAACCAATTCGTATTCCTGAAGAATTGAAGAAACTTTACAAAAGGGAAGAAGAAAAGAAGAAAAAAGGATAATGTCAGAAAGTGAGGAAGAGCATATTCTAGTATCATATCTTGCATTAACAGCGCGAATAATATTTATTGCTTTTGAGAAAGTTGTTGTAAGGATGCTGGGAGATCGTCAGGGTAATATTGATTATAATTTGTCAGCAACTTTTCTATTCTTCATCTTTGGAGCACTTATTTTAGTTCCATTGGCTTCTTTTATTCCTATAAATAATTTTATTTTTTTGCTGCCATGTTATGGTAGTAGCTTATTATATACTTTATATTCCTATTCTTTTGTTACTTCTCTGGCAACAGGAGAAACATCTTTAGTAACACCTATATACAGTTTAAATGGATTGATTTTGATAATATTTTCTTTCTTTTTTCTGTCAGAACCATTTACGTTAACAAAAATTATTGGGGTTATTTTAATGATACTTGGTGTTTCACTGCTGAAAGATGTCAGGAATCCATTTTATTCAATCCGTTATATTATTACTGATATCCCAAGCCGAATGATGTTTTTAGCTGTTACCAGCCAATGCCTGGGAAGGGTTATTGATAAATACTATCTTCCCACTGTCCACCCTGTTACTTATTCCACGATATTATACTTTTTTATTGCCTTTAATTTATTGGTTATTTTGCTGATTAGAGGGAAGACAAAGACTATACTGAAAGTTTTTAAGAAAAAACCAGAATTATCAATAATCAGTGGATTAATAAATGGATTTTCGTATCTGTTTTTACTCTATGCTATGCAACAGATTGATTTAAGCCTTGCTGAACCACTTACTAATCTTTCTCTCGTGCTGACTTTATTGTTTTCACTATTATTCTTTAAGGAAAATGTAATAGAAAAAATACCAGGTTCTATCCTCATTCTATTAGGGGGATGGTTTTTGTATTTGAATTTTTAACTGAATTGTATTATATTTAAAACTTAAATGAAGAAATAAATTTTAAACTTTTTAATGAATTACTTTACTCCAGTATAATAAATACGAAAGGAAATATGTTTTGGAAAGAACCGCTAATAATAGGCAAAAACTTACAATTAGAGAAGCTGTATTATCAGATGTACCAGTGATATTGACATTGATTAAAGAATTAGCAGTATATGAAAAGCTAACTGATAAAGTTGTTACAGATGAAGAAGCTGTTCGGAAAACTTTGTTTGGAGAGAAGACCTACGCGGAAGCTTTATTGGCTATTTGGGAAGGCCAACCGGCTGGAATGGTTATCTTTTTTCATAATTATTCAACTTTTTTGGGTAAACCCGGTTTTTATATTGAAGACTTATATGTAAAAGAGGCTTTCCGGGGATTGGGCATTGGTAAGGAATTATTATTAAAATGTGTTCGTATCGCCAGAGAGAGAGATTGTGGGAGAATGGAATGGCTAGTACTGAGCTGGAATCCTGCCAGGAAGTTTTATGAAAAATTAGGAGCTTATCCATTGGATGAATGGACTGTTTATAGATTAGACCAGGAAGCCATGAATAAACTCTTATGATAAATAATCAAAAATAATATTAAACCCTGATTCTTTTCCATTTTCCCTGCTTGTAATATATAAAAATTACCAATAATTCTATAAATTCAGATGCTAAAAATCCTATCCAGATATAAGAAATGGGCAAATAAAAGACATAGACTACCAGGGCGGAAAATGGAATCTGGAAGAACCAGCGTGATACAATCCCGGAAACCATATATGGTAAATTATAACCCGAACCGGAAAACACAGTATTCAAAGCCATAGAAATAGCGACTGCAATAAAACTAGGAGATATGATATAAATCATCTGTTTTCCAATTTCAATTACCTGATCCTGATTGACAAATATTTTGATAATATGCTCCGGGAATATAATTGCCACAGAGGCAATGGCACCGGTAATTAAAATGCCAAAAAAAGTTGCCCAGAGTGCAGTTTGATGACTCCTTTCAATTTCATTTGCACCTATGTTTTGTCCTGCGACTGCACTGCCTCCCAGGGAAAGACCTAACAAGGGAAGGAAAACTAAATTAAACAGACGCATTCCAATACCAAAAGTGGCTAGGGCATGAGTACCATATAGGGAAATAAATTTAAGTAACAAAAATTGACTTCCCTGGCGAAAAAACATCTCCAGTCCAGTGGGAAGGCCAATGATGCTGAATTTTTTAATGTTTTCTTTAGTCAATCGGAAAAGTCCTTTCAATGATATTTGGACATAACTTCTCCCGGTCAAAAGAATAAACATGCCAATTAAAAAGGCAAGAAAAGTAGAGAAGACAGTCGCTATAGCTGCACCTTTAATACCCCAACCAAATCCTGCAATGGAGGTGCCCGGGATAGTTTCAAACATCAAGATAGGGTCCAGAATAATATTTAAAATAGATGTAGAAGTCATAATAACCATGGGGCGCCGAGCATCCCCGATGCAACGCATAGCAGTATTGACACTAAAAGATGCGAACATAAAAAGAAGAAAAAGGGAACGGATAGTACCGTAATCGAGTATATGTTGAATTACTATCCTGTCGTCAGAGAAAAAAAAGCTAAGCGGTTTCAAGATTAAGATAAGGATTAGTCCCATAAAAACTGAAACGATTATTTTGAAAGAAATTGACTGTTCAATCATTTGTTTTGTTCTATCAATTTTACCAGCACCGTAGCTTTGTGAAATAAGTGATACAGAGCTAATCCCAATAATCTCATTAAAAATGTCGGTAAACCAAAATATAGTGCTAAAAATTGCCACACCAGCAACTGCCTGTGCTGATATTTTCCCTATCCATATCATGTCAATAAAATCATAAAGAGTCTGGGCAAAAAAGCCAAACATAGTTGGGATGGATACGGAAAGTAAATTTTTAGCAATATTCCCTTTGGTCAGGTCTTTTTTGGTAATTTTTTGCATAATTAACCATTTTTTTTCTTAAAATTTCTATATTAATGAAATTTCTTTGAATAATTATATTATATTGTTTTTTCAATAAGAAAGTAAAATATTTCTATGTTATAATATAAAAAAGATTATTCTTACCCAAAAGACAAAATTAATTATTTTCTTTTTTATAAATAATTATTATAATAATAAATACCCTAAAGAGAGGATATTTTTACTATTATGTCGTAATACTTATAATAAGTCTTTTTAATTATTGACATAGTTGATATAGTAAAAAAAATATTTTACCTCATTTAGGACAGTAGAATAGTTCCATTCAAGCTTTCATATAATTATGATATAGTTTTTTTCTGTGCATTTGAAAATAATTCTTTCAGGAGTAATAATGGCCTTTCTCTTAATTTTAGATAGAGAACACAAGACTTTATGGGTAAAAAACAAGAACAAGAATAGTAGTAGACAATGGTTTTTACCCGAAATAGAGGATCCTGTTAACAAGCCATCTAACCGATTGAATGTAGAACTTTTAGCTAAACAGGCATTTATCCCTTTAAAATCAAGTTTGATAGGAAAAAAGAACCTTTTAGATGTTTTTCATAATGATCAGATAATTTATCTTTTTTTATGTCCTGGCAAAGAGGCATCTGAAGTATTATTTGATTTAACAAAATATCGGGATATTCAATGGATTCCTGTTAATTGTATTAAGGAAAATAATAATTCTTCCATTCTTCCCGTAGATTCAATTGTTAAAGCATATCATGATATTTTATTAAACGGTTTTAATTTAAAGAATCGGAATTTTCATATTGTCAAAAATGGACAGGGGAGAAAAGAAATAGAAAATTATAATAAATTAATACTTCAGCAGGGGGAAAGAGTTATTGTAGAACTCAGTGATCAATACTCTCTTTATCATCAAAAAATCCCTCAAGTTGGAGATTATACTTTTCTGAATAATTGGAAAGGCTTACCGGTTGCTGTTTTAGAAATTACTGATATCATGCTTGAATCTTTTGGCAAGATTGGTGAAGCTCTTAAGAAAATGGATTTTAGCGGAGAAAATTTTTCTAAAGAAAGAGAAAAAAGATTGCAAAAGACTTTCAGTACCTGGTGCAAGAATCACAATCAAAAATTTTCCCATACCAAAGAAGTTATTTTATCCCAATTTAAAATTGTCAAACAATTTAAAGATTCTAACATGGATTATTTGAGAATGCCTTAACCTCTTGCAACGTTTCTGTTCAAGGGGAAGGTCCTTGTTGACTGGGATAAGGCCTTTACCTTATTGGCTGGAACAGGGGCTCAACCCTTGATAGAGGAAGAGATTATGGTTATATATTAAATTAGTATTGAATTTATCAATTGACATTGTTTTTCTAGGGTGTTATTCTTTTGTCTAACATATAAATTGATTTTACTGAAATTTTTGTACTTTAAAAAATGTAAAAGGACAGGAGGTGAAGTAAAAAAGTTATATTTATAAATAATTAAGTCTAAATAAGATAGAAAATTAGAGAAGTGAATAAATGAAAGGAGAAAGATAAAATGAAAATAAATAAATTAATAGTCCTGGCATTGG
>CAYOLB010000034.1:0-10097 GCA_964404675.1 uncultured Atribacterota bacterium
TCGGTTTACGGTTTACGGTTAAATAAAAAATGGAAAGTACAAGATCCCTGTGTCCTTCATGTTATATCTTTTTATTTTTCCACTCGATATTTGATACTATCTTAAGCAAAAAACCATTAACTAAGAACTAAAATCTTGTTTCATCTACTGATAACATTATTGGTTAATTAGTTAATTGGTTAATTAGTTAATTAGTTAATTGGCTAATTGGCTAATTAGTTCGAAAATAAACAAATGTTTATCTAACAACCGACGTACGTATGTGACTTGTAGACCAGGTGACTTTCTTTTATGTATTTTAACCACATACTAGTCTGAGAACTGATAAATCTTTTATTTAATTGTATTTCGACTAGATACCCGATACTGAATACTCGATACTATTTTTACTTTGTTCCAAATAAACGGTCACCAGCATCTCCTAAGCCCGGAACTATATAAGCATGGCTATTTAATCCTTCATCAATAGTGGCTGTAAAAATTGCTATATCAGGAAATTTATCCTGTATCGCCTTGATCCCTTCCGGGGCAGCGACCAGACACATAAACTTAATGCTTGATTTGGTATGCTTTTTAACATATTCTATTGTAGCAACAGCAGTCCCCCCAGTTGCCAGCATAGGATCTACCACAATAATATCACGTTTATCTATATCTTTTGGTAATTTTGCATAATAGCTAACTGGCATCAATGTTTCCGGATCTCGATACATGCCAACATGTCCAACCTTGGCGGAAGGAATAAGCTTTAATATTCCGTCAACCATCCCCAATCCTGCTCTTAAAATCGCTATGATTGCTACTTTTTTCCCTGAAATTACTCTGCCTTTTGTTTTGGCAATAGGTGTTTCAATATTAATTTCTTTCAATTCTATGTCACGAGTTACTTCATAAGCCATCAAATTTGATAGTTCATCAACTAATTCCCGAAAATCTTTTACATCCGTTTTCTTATCCCTGAGCATAGTGAGTTTATGTTGAATTAAGGGATGGTCTAGAACAACAACGTGCTTCAAAATAAATCCTCCTTCAGTATTTTTTAATTTTTATTTATGTTCATATTATTTCTATTCATTTAATCCATTCCCTGGTTATTTTTATTCCTGCTGGTACTCCTCAATCTTTTTAAGTCGAACAATATGACGTTCTTCTTTGCTAAATCCTGTATTGAGCCACATTTTTACAATATCTATAGCTAACCCTACTCCAATTACTCTTCCACCCATGGTCAGAATGTTTGAGTCATTATGTTCACGAGTCATCCTGGCTGAAAAAGTGTCATGGCATAATGCAGCTCTGATTCCCCTTACTTTATTTGCAGCAATAGACATACCAATCCCTGTTCCACAGATTAAAATTCCACACTCAAAATTATCTTCTACAACAGCACGACAAACTTTAAAGGCATAATCTGGATAGTGGACTGATTTTCTATCATTACAGCCAAAATCTTGATAGGAATAACCGGCGTCTTTTAAAAAACCTATAATTTCATTTTTTAAATCATATCCACCATGATCACTGCCAACAGCAATATTATTCATATTATAATTCCTCTCTTAAATTTATTATTAATCTGCTAATATCTTGTTCAATTTTTTTACAGGTAATCTCATAAAAAGACATGCTCATACCATAGGGGTCTTCTATTTCTTGATTTACAATGGTTTTGAATTTATTACAATAAGGTCTAAATAAAAATATTTTGCTTGCTTCCTTGGGATATTTCTTTTGAAGAAAGTTTAATTGTTGATATGTCATAGTTAAAATACAAGAAGAATTAGTTATGAGGTCCTGATTAACTGCTTTTGATTGGTAGGTACTAACATCCACTCCGCGTTTAGCCATACAGATAATTGTTTCTCTGGTGGGCGGAATGCCTTCTATCGCTGAAATTCCGGCAGAATCAGATTGGCATTTTAATTCCGGGGCAACCTGTTCTTTTAATTTGTCAAACAAATAATTGGCCATAACGCTACGACAGGTATTTCCGGTACAAACAAACAGGATTATATCTTTTTTCAACTAACTCTCCTCAATAATTATTTATTATCTCATCCCAGTTTAAGTAAATGCTATAATAACCCGATCATTCTGATAATAATCTTGAAATGTTAAAATCTTCTCCTGAAAAAATCCAGCACTTTTAATTATCTTAGAGACAGATTTTCTTTGTTTATGTCCTATCTCCAATGCCAAAAAACCGTTATCCTTTTTTAGGTATTCTGAGGATTTGCTTGTAATTTTCTGGTAATAGTCTAAACCCTGCGTACCTCCATAAAGAGCCTTTGTCGGTTCATAATAATATACTTCATTGGGTAAATTCAATAATTCGGTTCTACTAATATAAGGGGGATTTGATATTATACCATCAAAAGAAAGAGGTAGGTTTAACTTTTGTATTTTGAAAAAATCTCCATACAAAAAAGTTATTCTATCTGAGCAAGAAAATTTATCGGCATTCTCCTTAGCAAGTTTAATGGCATCACTTGAAATATCAGAGGCGAAAAAATGGATATTTTTATTAGTATTTTGAAAATGATAACAGATTGATATTGGAATAACACCTGAACCTACTCCAATATCGAGGAAAAATAATTTTGTTTTATTAGGCATTGCTTCAATTATTTTTATTATTTCTTCAACCAATATTTCTGTTTCGGGACGTGGAATAAATACACCTTGTTTCATTTTGAATTCCATTCCCATAAAATTTTGAAAACCTGTAATATATTGAACTGGAATACCTTTTAGTCTTTTTTCTAACCAATTAAAATAACACTCTGTTTTCTGAGGAGAAACATCTGAAAAGCGATTCAACAACAAATCAAACTTTTCTTTATTTAAAAGATAGCTTAACAATATTAAGGGTTCTTCTGCAGCCCCTTTATTGTTAATTTCCCTTAATTTTCGCTCACCTTCTACTAGTAATTCTCCTATTTTCTTGATTGTCTTATCAGTATTGTCAGTAATTGAAGTGGACATTTATTTGCTTTCCTTAAAAGATGTGACTAAATCAATCAAGTCACCATCAAGCATTTCTTCTAAATTGTGAAAATTCTTATTAATTCTGTGGTCAGTAACACGATTCTGGGGGAAATTGTATGTTCTTATTCTCTCACTACGGTCTCCTGTTCCTACCTGTTTTCTCCTTTGGTCATCAATCTCCTGATTCTGTTCTCTCTGTAACTTATCAAACAATCGAGCCCTTAATACCTTGAGGGCTTTGTCTTTATTTTTATGCTGTGATTTTTCATCCTGACAGGTTACTACCATACCGGTAGGTAAATGAGTTATTCTCACCGCAGAATCAGTAGTATTTACACTTTGTCCTCCAGGACCTGTAGAACGGAAACGGTCAATTTTTAGGTCATTAGGGCTGATTTCCATCTCAATGTCTTCTGCTTCTGGCAATATGGCAACAGTAACAGTAGAGGTATGAATCCTCCCTCCGGATTCAGTCACCGGAATTCGCTGTACTCGATGCACTCCGCTTTCCTGTTTTAATGTCCCGAAAACATTTTGTCCTGAAATACCAAATATTATTTCTTTAAAACCCCCAATCTCGGTAGCATTGGAGTTTATAATCTCAACCTTCCAATTATTCCTCTCTGCAAATCGTGAATACATACGAAATAAATCACTCACAAATAGAGCAGCTTCATCTCCTCCAGCCCCTGCCCTTATTTCTACAATGATATCCTTCTTATTCCTAGGGTCTTCAGGATATAACAGTTCATTCAATTCTTTTATAATATCATTTTTTTGTTTGGTAAGTACTGCAAGTTCGTCATCAATCATCTTTAAAAATTCAAAATCATTTTCCGTCTTTTTTAGTTGGTCGTTTCCCTCAATTTCTTTTTCAATATCTTTATATTTATGATACAACTGCACAGTCTTTGCAATTTCACTATGCCTCTTTGCTAATTTTTGGAATTTTTCCTGTTCAGCAATAATTTTTGGATTTGAAAGATGTTGATTTAAATCTTGATACTCTTTTTCTATTTCTTCTAGCTCTTTAAACATTTTTTTACTACCTTTTTTTAATCTAAGAAAATTTATTTACCCCATTGTCAGAAAATTCCTATTTTCTGCTTTTATGCTGATAATTTATAATTTATTATGTTGTTTTAATTATTTTCTCTTTTCCAGGGGTGACCGCAGGTCATTTCTCCTTCAGGACAAGGACCTATTAAACATGGAGGACCGGCATCTTTAAAAATTATAGGGGCTTTTTCCTTTACCAATCGCAACATTTCAATAGCTAATTCTCTTATTTCCCATTGAGCTCTATTACAGCATCTTAGCCTAAAAAAATGCATCAGTTCCCTGGCATTGGCTGTAAAAATAATACTTGTACCTATAGCTTGCGGTAAAATATAACGGGCATCCTCAGCAGGTATTTCTTTTTCGAGCATTTCTTTATATAAATTATAACTCTTAATAGTAAGTTCCCTGAATTTTACCAGCATATTATCATTGTTCTGGATGCTTTTTGGAATAACATACTGTTGTTCACTATCAACCTTAACATATCTCTGGCTTCTTTGAGAAAAAGAGGCTATGCGATGACGCACCAATTGGTGAGAACAAGTCCGGGAGATATTTTCTATTCCGAAAGAAAAAGATATATGTTCTAAGACAGAGTAATGTCCTAACCTCATAATTTTTTTTATTAATTTATCCTGTTTATCTTTATCCATTGATTCTACTATTTCATCTATGTTTTTAGAAGAATAGCAAAGATGGGCTGCTTGTGCCACTATCTTTTCAGGATTCTTGGAATAATTGATTAGTTGCACCTTCATTTTATCATAATTCCTTTTTTATAAATATTTTATTTTTGGGCTTATTTTTAACCTGGTGATGCTGTCGACATCTTGCTTCATAACTCTCCTTGGCACCAATCAATATAGTGGGGTCATTATAATCAGCAGGTTTGCCATTCACTAATCGCTGGGTACGGGTAGCTGGCTTACCACAAACCATACATATTGCATGTAACTTATCTACATATTCTGCAATTGCAAGTAATCTTGGCATAGGCCCAAAGGGTTCTCCTCTAAAATCCTGATCAAGTCCAGCAACAATAACCCTTTTCCCATTGTCAGCTAAAAACTGACAAACTGCAATAATATCTTCATCAAAAAACTGTGCCTCGTCAATTGCAATGACATCAACATCTTGTTTTACTTCCTTTAAAATGTCTGCAGAGTTCTCAACACAGTTGGCCTCAATTTTGCTGCCATTATGTGAATAAATATATTGGACATGATACCGGTTGTCAATTATTGGTTTAAATATTTCTACTTTTTTCCTGGCAATCTGTACACGTTTGATTCTTCTTATTAATTCTTCACTTTTACCACTGAACATACTGCCGCAAATTACTTCAATGCTTCCTCCTGCAAAGGTTTCATGCATTTGACTTCCTCCATCATCTATTACGGGGAGTAATATTTTTCAAATTGCTGTATAAAATCTTTTATTGAATAATAAAAAACAGAGCATATGCTCTGTTTTTAAATCTTTACATGTGTCAAATATTTTTCATTACTAAATTAACCGTTACCTAATCCTCTTTTTAATTTTCCTGATCGTTTTCTTCACCTGTTTCATCAGTATCTTGTTCTAAATTATATCTTCGATTAAATTTCTCAACCCTACCAGCAGAATCAAATATTTTTTGCTTACCGGTAAAAAATGGATGACATGCAGAACATATTTCTACATGAATTTCCTTCTTAGTTGAACGTGTTTCAAATGTGTTTCCACACGCACAAATTACTGTTGCTTTTTCGTATTTTGGATGAATTCCTTTTTTCATTTTTTTCACCTTCATTCTTATTAATGCCTTAAAATTTCGTGAAAATTATATCACAGTTGGCTAAAACCGTCAAAAACAATTTATTTATTAATCAACAATATCTGGAAACAGTTATTTCTTAGAAATGATTGTTTGTTTTTAATAATAGCCACTGCCTTTTTAAAATATTATCTATTATTATTCTCATCCTTGATGCTATTTAAGAAATCAATATTGTTCTTTGTCTTCTTTAATTTATTTAATAATAAACTTATGGCATCAATGGTACTCTGATTTGACAAAGCTCTACGCATCAGCCAGGCCTTGCTCAATATGTCAGCATCCAATAATAGTTCTTCCTTCCTGGTACCTGAACGTTTAATATCAATTGCCGGGAAAATTCTACTATCAGAAATCTCTCTGTCAAGCCGTAATTCCATATTCCCGGTCCCCTTGAACTCTTCAAAAATAACATCATCCATTCGACTACCAGTCTCTACTAAAGCAGTCGCCAAGATAGTTAAACTACCTCCTTCTTCAATGTTTCGGGCAGCTCCAAAGAATCGTTTGGGATAATATAAGGCAGTCGAGTCTAAACCTCCTGACAAGGTCTTACCACTGGTAGGAATATTCAGATTATAAGCCCTCGCCAATCTGGTAATACTATCCAGTAGAATTACCACATCATGTTTTGTTTCAACTAATCTTTTTGCCCTCTCCAGGACAATTTCTGCAACTTTAATGTGATTATTAATTGGTTGATCAAAAGTTGAACTAATAACTTCTGCATTGTTTACAGAACGTCTCATTCCAGTGACTTCTTCTGGTCTTTCATCAATCAATAAAATCATTAAATTAGTTTCAGGATGATTTGTAGTAATCCCATTTGCTATTTTCTCCAACAACATAGTTTTTCCAGCTTTCGGAGGTGATACAATCAAACCTCTTTGTCCCTTCCCAATGGGAGCAAACAAATCAATAACCCGGGTAGAAAGTTCGTATGGTTTGGTTTCTAAGACAAATTTCTCATCAGGAAAAAGCGGGGTAAGGTTTTCGAAATCGATGCGTTCTTTGGATAATTCTGGGTCTTCATGGTTAACTGCCTCAACTTTTAACAGGGCAAAATAACGTTCTCCCTCTTTGGGATAACGAACCTGACCGGAAACAACATCACCATTGCTAAGATTAAACCTCTTGATTTGCGAAGGAGAAATATATATATCATTAGTGCTGGGTAAATATCCACCTGTTCGCAGGAAACCAAACCCTTCTTTCATGATATCTAATATTCCCTCTGAGAACATGTATCCCTTTTTTTCAGTCTGTGCCTTTAGAATATTAAAAATTAAATCTGTCTTTTTCATTCGTGCACAATTATTGATTTCAAGCCCATTTGCAATCTTACATAATTCATTGATCTTCATTTCTTTTAATTCATTAAGTTCCAAAATAAAACCCCCTCAAGCTTTTGCTATTTTAAAATAAATAATTAAATAATTATAGAATAATTTTCTTTTCTTTCTAAGCTATATCTTTTGTTTGTTCTTATAATTTCTTCTTTATCAATCCTGTTAATATAATGTTCAACCACCTTTATGGGGAATGTATCTTTTACCAAAAGAATTCATCTGAATTCACTTGTCATCAAACAAATGATAAAAGTAGTATATATTAATTTAACAACATCAGCACACCCAATAACAACATTCATTTATAAAAGAAAAATTATAGTGGGACAAATTTCATGAAGAATAACCCTGGAGTTATTTTTTATACCTAAATTATACCACTTCCTTTAAAAAAGGCAATACTTTTTAGTATTTTTTGTATTTTGTAATAATAAAGTAAAAATCTTCCTACATCTAATTATTCAAAATCTGCAAAATTAATTCATAATCACTTAATTTATCCAAATCAATCATCATTTCTGGATAATTTACCATAACACCTTTAACGGGATAACCAACTATTTTAGCTGCCCTATCTTCGATTTCTTGTATAGTGAGACATTTAAATAAATATTTTATAATAAACTTTAGACCTAACAAAGCAATATATTTTTTTAAATCTTTTCTATTCTGAAAAACTTCATCTAACAACTTCTCATTCTTATTAAATAGAGAGCTGGCTATTATTACCATATTGCCGCCACAAAAAGTTCCTTCCTTTAAAGTTGCATAAGAACGGATAGTCTGAGGGAATTTTTTCAAAATCAGCTCTTTTTTTATAAAAGGGTAGTATAAAAAGGCATCATATTTTTTGCATTCCAAAATAAAATCATCAATCATTTTCCCGGTAATCAAAGGTATATCTGAGGTTAAAATCATAAATTTCCCATTATTATTAATATTGTCAATACCAATTTTCACATTTTCTAAAAAAGAATCAGTGGAGTCAATGATTTGACTTACTTTTTTCTCAATATGAGGTAAGAGGTATGCTTTTGGCCCTACAACAATAACATCTTGAATTTCCTGTGCCTGATTCAAGGCATCAACAATATATTCTACCATAGGTACATTGTTTATCATCAACAATGCCTTATTGTTTATTTTGTGGCTACTATCCAATGAGTTTGTATCTTTTCCACCGGCAAGAATCAAAGCATCCATCTATTACTCCAAATATTATCTTTCTATGCACCCTTCTCAGAAGTACTGGCATTTTTTATTGATGCCCCAATAAAGCTTACAAACATTGGATGAGGGCGATTAGGCCTAGATTTAAATTCAGGATGAAACTGCATTCCAATAAACCAGGGATGATTTTTTAGTTCAAAGATTTCTACTAAATCATTTTCCAGATTAATTCCACTAAATATTATACCATCTTGCTCAAATTTTGACAAAAAATCATTGTTAAATTCATAACGATGACGATGTCTTTCTTTTATTAGTTCTTTTTTATATATTTGATAAGCACGGCTTCCTGGCTTTAACTGACAATCATAGTTTCCCAGGCGCATAGTGCCTCCCTTGTCAAATAATTTTTTCTGTTTTTCCATCAATACCATAATTGGATATGGAGTTTTAGCGTCAAATTCCATGCTATTGGCTCCTTTTAAACCTAGCACATTACGAGCAAATTCCACTAGGGCACATTGCATTCCCAGGCAGATACCCATAAATGGTATCTCATTAATCCTTGCATACTGAATGGCCTGTATTTTCCCCTCAATACCTCTTACACCAAAGCCACCTGGGATAAGGATACCATTTATTCCTTCTAATAACTTTTCAGTATTATTCTTAAGTAGAAAGTCTGAATCCATCCTTCTAATATTAATCTTGCATTTATGATAGATACCAGCATGAATAAGGGCTTCATTGATACTCATATAAGCATCTTTCAAGCGGATATATTTTCCAATAACTCCAATGGTAATTTGCTTCTCCGGATGCTTGAGCCGATAAACCATTTCTCTCCACTGCTGTAAATCAGGCCTTTTTTCAGGTAATTTTAACATATTTACTAACAAATCACCTAATTTTTGTTCTTCCAAAACTAGAGGGACTTCATAAATAGAATCCACATCCCTCATTTCTATGATGCCATTCTTAGGAATATCACAAAACAGTGATATTTTTTCTTTTACTGTCTCAGTAAGTCTTGATTGTGAACGACAAATCAATAAATCTGGCTGTATTCCAATTCCTCTCAATTCTTTAATACTGTGCTGGGTAGGCTTCGATTTTATTTCTTTTGCTGCTTTTAAGTATGGGAAAAATGACACATGTATATATAATACATTCTCTTTTCCGATATCATTTCTAAACTGCCTGATAGCTTCTAAAAAGGGAAGACCTTCAATATCACCGATTGTGCCACCTATCTCAACAATTATTACATCGAGAGGTTCTTGCCCGGGTTTGTTTAATCTTTTTATACTTCCTTTTATTTCATCAGTAATATGTGGTATTATCTGAACAGTTTTGCCTAAAAAATCACCGTGCCTTTCTTTTGAAATAACTGAATTATAAATTTTACCAGTGGTAATACTATTATCCCTGGTCAAATTATTGTCAACAAATCTTTCGTAATGGCCTAAATCTAAATCTGTTTCAGCTCCGTCTTCAGTGACAAATGCCTCTCCGTGTTGGAATGGGCTCATGGTACCAGCATCAACATTAAGGTATGGATCATGTTTTTGTATAGAAACTCTTAAACATCTGCTTTTTAATATTCTACCTATAGAAGCAGCTGTAATCCCCTTACCAATCGAGGAAACAACTCCACCAGTTATAAAAATGTATTTTGTCATGTTTTCCCCTTTTAAAAATTAGTATTCAGT
>CAYOLB010000035.1:0-1900 GCA_964404675.1 uncultured Atribacterota bacterium
GGAATTTCTCATTCTAATAAATTTGTAGAAATAATAAAAGACAGGGTTAGTTTTATTTCATTGGTTATGGTTTACCCTGGAGAAGAAGAAATGCTCTCACTATGCCAGGGAGCGCTGAGAGTTCTTTCGGGAGAGGAGGAGGGAAAAATCTATTGAAAGATGAAATTATTATTTATGTTGGAAGCTTTGGCAGCGGTAAAACAGAAATTGCAATCAACCATTCTCTAAAAGAATTACAGAATAAAAACAAAGCTGTAATTGTAGATTTAGATATTGTGAATCCTTATTTTCGTTCCAGGGAAATAAGAGAAGACTTAAAGGAACTGGGTATTAAAATAATTGCTCCACCAGGGAAATTTGCCATGGCTGATATACCGTTAATTTCTCCGGAGATAAAGGGAGTAATTCAGGATTCAGGCAGAATATTAATTCTTGATGTAGGAGGAGATGATGTGGGTGCCAGATCTTTGGCAAGCTTTTATCCTGTTTTAAAAGATACTAATTATCAGATGAACCTGGTTATTAATCCCTATCGGCCGTTTACCAAAAATTATGAAGAAATTAAGAAAATGTTACAAGAAATTGAGGTTTCTTCCCGTTTAAAGGTAAATGGTTTGGTTAGCAACCCTAATTTAGGCTTAGAAACAAATATTGATTTGATTATCAAAGGACACAAGATAGTAGAAGAGGTATCAGAAAAGCTTAATTTACCACTTAATTTTTTGGTTATTGAACAAACAATATTTCAAAAAATAAAAGATTGCCCAGTGATTAAGGATAATTTTCCCTGCAAGATTTTTTTAATAAAAAGATTTATGGAATTGCCCTGGGATAAAACAACTGACCATGACCAGAGTTTTATTTAGAAATCAAAATATAAAGAAGGAGGTTTTTTATGGCGAAAGTTGTGATTGACCGTGAAAAGTGCAAAGGGTGTGAATTGTGCACACTTGCATGTCCCCAGAATATTCTAGTTATGTCCAAGTCATTTAATCAAAAAAGCTATCATCCGGTTGAGCTAATAAATCCGGATAAATGCACAGGGTGCGCTTTTTGTGCTATGACTTGCCCGGATGTAGCTATCGAGGTTTATAAGTAATAAGGACAATATTTTGGACTTTAAAAAATAAGGAGGATTATCAATGGCAGAAAAACTATTAATGAAAGGTAATGAGGCAATCGGCGAAGCTGCAATTCATGCGGGTTGTCGTTATTATTTCGGATATCCCATAACTCCTCAGAGTGAGTTAACTGCCTATATGGCAAAAAGATTACTGAAAATAGAAGGGGCTGCTTTTATCCAGGCGGAAAGTGAAATTGCAGCTATCAATATGGTTTATGGTACAGCGGCAACAGGCGGCAGAGTAATGACTTCATCATCCAGTCCCGGAATCAGCCTTAAACAGGAAGGAATTTCCTATATTGCCTGTGCTGAGTTACCATGTGTGATTGTTAACATGCAGAGAGGTGGACCTGGTCTAGGTTCAATTCAGCCTGCTCAGGGTGATTATTTTCAAGCAACCAAAGGAGGAGGGCATGGTGATTATCACTTAATTGTCCTGGCCCCTTCCTCAGTACAGGAATTAGTCGATTTAACTATCAAAGCATTTGATTTGGCAGATAAATACAGGAATCCAGCAATGGTATTGGGAGATGGATTGTTAGGACAAATGATGGAACCAGTTGAATTTAAAGACATAAAGACAAATGTAATTTCAAAAGAAGATTGGGCATTGGGTTCCTGCAAGGGTAGGGAACCTAGAAAAATAGTTCCATTTAACCTGGATCCCTATGAGCTGGAGAAAATAGTTAACAAACTTGGCAAGAAATATGAAAAAATACAAGATGAGGTTGAATATGAGTTGATAAATATGGACAACCCGGATATAGTTATTGTTGC
>CAYOLB010000036.1:0-10135 GCA_964404675.1 uncultured Atribacterota bacterium
ATACTACATACAGCATAATATATCACTATTTTAGCATAACTTGCCCACCGGTTACTGGAATTGCCTGTCCAGTTTCATATTTTTGTTCTATAACATATAATACCGCCCTCACAATATCATCACATAGGCATCCCTACCCACTGGGATTTTTGATTCATAAAAGTGACGGACATCTTCAATATTTTTTGCTCCTGGCACTTTACCGCTATGCAAATACTGTACAAAATTACCTTATCGCCTATTATAATAATCTGGGGATGATTTTGGAGATTCTCTAATGTTCTATCCAATATAAAAATATCATTTACTACTTATGAGTGGTTTACCTTTATTTACAAATTTAACCTAATAGTCTTTGTAATATTAACGAAAAATTACCCCAATGTATATTGTCTACTTTACTAAAAAGTTAAAATGAAAATTTAATAATGTTACCAAAAAATTCACTGAATCAATGGGATTTTCTTTTAAAAAAACAAATCTTAAACAATTTAGTTTAATTAATACCTAATTTGACTAAATATATTAATTACAATAATATTGTAGATCAAGATAAATTTATATTTATTTCTCTTTCCACGAGGGTTTTCTTTTTTCTAAAAAAGCATTAACTCCCTCTTCTGCATCTTTGGTCATGCATAGGCTGGAAAAAAGCTCACCCATATATTCAATAGCCTGATGATAAGGCAAATCCTGCATCTGGTAAATTCCCAACTTACCTATCTGTAAAGCAAGGGGACTCTTTTCAGCAATCTCTCGGGCATATTTCATTGTATGTTCTTCTAATTCTTCTAAAGGTACAACTTCATTAACAATCCCTAGACGATGAGCTTCTTCTGCATCGATTATCTTCCCAGTAAGAACAAATTCCAGGGTCTTCTTTCTCCCAACAATTCTCATAAGAGGCACTGCGGGACCTAAACAGATTAAGCCAACATTAATAGCAGTAGTGCCAAATTTCGCATTCTCAGCGGCAATAGTAAAATCACTGGCAAATACTAATCCTGCACCATTTGCAACTGCAAATCCTTGAACTGAAGTTATAACAATTTTTTGCATTCTGGCTATTGTGTGATTGTGCTCATCCATTAAATGCAGAAATTTTCTATACTCTTGAAGACCTTTATTCTTAAACTCATTTAATGCTATCCCAGTAGAAAAATTTTTCCCTTCTGCCTTTATTACAATTACTTTAACTCTTTCTTTATGTTCAAATTCCCATAAAGCATCATTTAAAGCTCTGGCAAAAGGTATGTCAAAAGTATTGTGTTTTTCGGGTTTATTCAAAGTTATAACCCCGATATTATCAATAATATCAGTTAATATAAAATTTTCAGCTGTCATTCCAATAGCCTCCTAAAACTTCAGTAATTTTTGTACTTTAGATACCCAAATGATATAATAACAAAGCACCAAAATCAAATATATTTAATATATAACATTGATCACATAAATTAGTACAAATTAGTGATAGCTGAAATTAATTTATAAATTAATTATATGGGGGGGACAAAATAATTGCTAAAACAAGTTGAACTACAAAAATTTGCAGATTATGTTCGACTAACCTGGGACAGAGGTCTGACTGAATCTACCGGGGGGAATATGAGTATTAAAATTAATAATAAAATATACATAACTCCTTCTAATTTTGTAAAACATTTTTTTACTGTAGAAGATATTGTTATTACTGACATGGATGGTAAACAATTGGGAGGAAAATATAGAGCTTCTTCGGAAATTAAAATGCATTTAAATATCTATAAAATTAGAGAAGATATTACAAGTATTTTCCATGCACACCCCAAAAATGGACTCGTCTGTGCAATAAATAAAATAAAAATCAATACTCATATTTTACCTGAAGCAGCTTTTATATTAGGTAAAATTGCTTACCTTCCTTATAGCCAACCTGGTACAGATAAATTTGCGCAAGGTTTTACTAAAGATGCTAAAAAAGGTTGCAATGCGTTTGTCCTGGAAAATCATGGCGTAACTACCTGCGGTGATTCGATTGACACTGCTTTTGCCCGTCTGGAAACACTAGAAACATGTGCCTACCTTGCAATAATGCAAGAAATAATTGGTAAAAAACCAAATATAATCTCCAAAGAAGAAATAAAGAAAATTATTTCCTGAATTCCAGAAATACTTAGGCAATATTTAAGATAGAAAAGATATTATTTCCCTGTATATATTTTTTATATATTTCTATTGCATTTTCTCTAAATATTGTTCATGAACGCTTAATGCAGTTTGATCATGTAGAACAAATCTTATATGTTTAACATTCCGCAACTTTGGAATCATTTCACTAATTGTCCTAAAAGTAATTTCAGTTGCATCTTTTAATGGGAAACCAAATGCTCCAGTAGATATTGCCGGAAAAGCAATAGAGCTAATTCTGTGGTCTTCGGCTAAATTTAAGGCATTTCTATAACAATTTGCCAATAAAATATCTTCTGGCTTATCCACACCGTAGACAGGACCCAGGCAATGTATGACAAAACGATTTGGCAAATTATGAGCCCCAGTAACTACTGCTTCACCTGGTTTGATAGGAGCTAAAGGACGACATTCTTCTTCTAATCCTGGTCCTGCTGCTCTGTGTAAAGCACCGGCAACACCACCACCAATTCTTAACTGTGCATTAGCGGCATTGACAACAGCATCCATATCCGCTTGAGATGCAATGTCTCCTACAATACATTCTACAGTTATGCCAGATATTTTTTTTCTCATCATTACGCCTCCGATTTACTTGATTGATTATTCCATTTAATTACTTGTCTACTCTCATAAAATATTAAAATATTTTCGATTTTTTTTCAAATCAGAGAGGTATTTTGCAGGTTTATATTTAATATTTAATCTTATTCTCTAATTTTTCCCATATCTGAAAAGCTATTTTTGCTTCTTCAATTTCTAAGCGAAAAAAAGGAATAGTTCTTTTAGATACCGGGAGACTTAATTCAGAATAAATAAAATTATCATCAAATCCAATATCCTGGGCATCCCTACGCGAGTTTACATAGTAAACTTTATCAAGATGAGCCCAGTAAATCGCACCAAGACACATAGGGCAGGGTTCACAGGAAGAGAAGATTGTGCAACCGGAAAGGTCATAACTCTTTATTTTCTGACATGCCTTTCTTATTGCTTGTATTTCTGCGTGAGCAGTAGGGTCATTATTCAGGGTCACTCTATTAACTCCTCTGGCAATAATCTCATTATTTTTAACTATTACTGCGCCAAAGGGTCCACCGCCTTTTTTTGCATTTTCGATGGAAAGGGAGATGGCTTCTTCCATAAATTTATTAATCATTTTAAACCCTCTACAATTATTAAACTCTATTCTGGATTGACATAGATGATATACAATATGATATAAGCTACATTGTATTAAATTATTGTTGTATTTTAAAATTCTAAATTATAACGGTTTTATTCCTATCGTATTTAACCAATCTCTTACTTCTTCGTCCATTTTTGTTGCTTTAAATGCAAACCATTCTTTTTCATAATCCGGATAGTTTTTTAATACATTTTTAAAACGGTGAAAGGCTCCCTTACCATCTAATGCAATATTTAACTTATCTCTAAGTAACTCATCTTCAACTATCTCTGTAAAATCAACCATTAGTTCATAGCTTTCATAGGTTGGTTTTTCCGGAATATTGACATAGCGACCAGTTTGGTTATTAAGAATATTTTCTGCAACCTTGATTTCATCAATTTGCCAATCAGGTAAATCTCGAATATTTATATATTCATCATCTCCTGCATATTTGGATGCTTCATCAGACAATACTATAACCTGACCGTTTTCCGTATCTAGATAATAATCAATTAAATCCCTGTTAACATCTTCCATGGCCATTCCAATCATTTCAAAATCCACTTTCAATTCTTTCATTGTCAAGGCCTCCTATTAAAAAAATCATAATATAGAAAATTTTATGCTTTATTTTGAAAAAGATTATTTGCATCTATACTATAAAATTTTATTTCTTTTAAATATTCCAATAACTCTTCTTCTTTTTCAATGCTAAGCAAAAAATTCTCCTTAAATCCCAATTTATAGTTTCTTGAGTGATGAACTACTCCTACTTCTAGGACTAGGCTATATATTTGCCTTAAAGCTATAAAAATGATAAATGATTCTATACTATTTTACAACAAATTTTTAACAGAGTCATTACAGAGTATATATTTTGAATAATAGTATTTCTTATCACATATAAATCTTATCTTGATATGCTATTTTAGTTTTAAAGAAATTTATTAACTATTAATATTGTAAATTTGAAATTAATATACTACTAATGTTAAAATCAAACTATATAATCCACCGTGAATTAACAACAAACTTTTTTATAATAAAAATATTATTTTTGGAGATACAATGAATCAATTACTTTTCATTTTAGCAATTATCATTATCTTAACGATAATTTACTTTTATGTCCTGAAAAAAGGTAAAGGTCGAGGTAAAAAGAGCATCTTGTGGCAGGAATGCCGAAGACAATTGCGTCTTCCTGACAAAATAGCTGATGAGACCATAGAAAGACATATCAAACGATTAAAAGAACGACATCCCAATCGTTCAGAGGAATGGTGTTTAGAAAAAATACTCTATGACCTGGACAGAGATCGCAGGTAGATTAATATCTTAATCATATAGGGTAAAATGATTATATTTCATATTATACTTCTATACTTCAAACCCTAAAAATGTTTTTACTAAATAACCTATAATGAAAGAAAGTGCTGCTACGCCAATGCTGATTCCTGCCATTTCCATAAATCTTTGTCTAAAATTATAATCATTTGCAATGGAAATATAAAAATTAAAGACAAAAATAATCACTAATGCTACAAGTATTGTCATTATTAGACTATAGATGTAGTTTTTAATTAAAAAATAAGGAGTAATCAATGCTATTACTGTTAAAATATAAGCAACTCCCGTATAAAGGGCTGACTTTCCAGCTCTTTTTTGCTCTTCCGGATCTGGCTCTGATTTAGTAGAAAGATACTCACTGGCTGCCATAGAAAAAGATGCAGAAATACCCGTAATTAATCCAAGAAGTGCAATTATTCTAGAGTTTTGAATTGACAGTGTAAAGCCAGCCAGTGCTCCAGTTAATTCTACCAGGGCATCGTTTAGACCTAAAACCACTGAGCTCATATATGATAGCTTTTCTTCATTTAACATGTTAATCAATTCATTCTCATGTTTTTCTTCTTCCTCAATAATATCCTTCATTTCAGGAATTGCATTGTGCATTTTCTTATAGTTTTTTTGTGCTTCTTCCTCCCCTTTCTCCTGCAATTTAATACCAAAAGTTAACCCAAAGACGCGAGATACAAAAATATAAAAAAATACTCTAAATTTATTTACTTTTAGATTTGCTTGTGTATATTTTTTAAATATTTTAGCATGTTTTTTTTCATCTTCTGATATCTTTGCCAATATTTTTGCATTATGGGAATCCTTAACTATTTCTGATAATTTGCCATATACTGTCTGACCTACTAATTCATCCTGCTGGGCTTTTTTTAATTCGTTAATTTCCTCTTGACTTAATTCTCTAGCCATCACCAGTTCTCCTTCTTGTAATAATTTCCAATCTTTTAGTTCTTTATTCAGTATTTATTTTGCAGACTATTAAATTTCTTTATCATATAAAATTATTATCCTTACTAATACTGAAATACTTTGTTTACTTAATATTCTAACAGTCATTCTACTATAAATATATATATGTAACAAAATAAATAATATGGAAAATGTGGGATAACACACTATATAAACTAGATATTTTTGAATGGTTTGGAAAAAATGTTTTTTAACTTAGAAGTAATTAAAAATACTCCCTTTTTTGGTTTTATCTGTTTATATTGTAATTTTAATTCCTTCTTACGGTTCATAGATTTTCCTTATCTCCGGGAAAACATAATTTTCCTAAATTTTAAAATATACTGAGAATATAATTGCGATAGTAAAGCCAATAACTGCACCTACAATCACCTCAAAAGGAGTATGACCAATAAATTCTCTTAATCTTCTGTCTTTGATTTTTATTTCATTAAAAAATTCAATTATAATCTTATTAAGCACTTTGGCTTGTTCACCAGTAGCCCTTCTTACACCTGCGGCATCTGCCATAACAATTATAGAAACTATTAAGGCTAATGCAAATATTGAAGACTCCCACCCTTCTTTATAACCGATGGAAACCGCTACAGCCATAGATAAAGCTGAATGAGTACTGGGCATACCTCCTGCCCCAAAGAATCTTCCAAAATCAAATTTCCTTTCAGTAGCATAATAAATAATCAATTTAATAGACTGATTAAACATTAGGGCAATTAAAGCAATTCTAATAACCGGATTATCTAAAATTTGATAGAAATCATTAATAATATTAATTTGATTCTCCTTCTATGTTCCTAAATATGACAATTTTAAATGCATTCTAGTTATTATAGTAAACAACTAATCTGCTTTTAGCAATTAACTTCAAGAAATCTCTAAGAAAGTTAATTTTTTATTAAAAATTTATATGTATCTCTTTATAAGATTTTGTGGAATGAAAGCAGAATGGGGGGCCATATTTTTCAATAAATTATTATAAATGGGGCTAATATCTCTAAATTAACCCCATATTATTAAATATATTATTCGCCCAGGTAGGCTTCCTTTACCCTTTTGTCTTGTAACAATTCTTCTCCAGTTCCTTGTAATACAACTTTTCCTGTCTCCAGTACATAAGCATAGTCAGATATTTTTAGGGCAGCGAAGGCATTCTGTTCAACTAGCAAGACAGTCATCCCTTCCTGATGAATACGTTCAATTATTTCAAAAATTTCTTTAACCAATAAAGGTGCCAGACCTAATGAAGGTTCATCCATCATCAGTAACTTTGGGCGTGACATCAATCCACGAGAAATCGCTAACATTTGCTGTTCTCCACCAGATAATGTACCTCCCTTTTGCCATAACCTTTCTTTAACCCTGGGAAAAAGTTCATAAATCCATTGATAATCTTTCTCAATTTCTTCTCTATCAGTACGGGCAAAAGCACCCAGCTCCAGATTTTCCTGTACTGTCAAATTAGGAAATATTTTTCTTCCCTCTGGAATTAAGGCTATACCCTTTTTAACAATCTGATCAGCATGAATATTGTTTATTACCTGGTTGTCAAATTTTACTTCACCCTTCTGGGGCTTAATTAAACCACAAATAGTTCTTAGTGTAGTACTTTTACCTGCTCCATTGGCACCAACTAAAGTAATAACCTTACCCTTAGGAACATCAAATGTAATTCCTTTTAAGGCGTGTATACCACCAAAAAAGACGTTTAAATCATTTATTTTAAGCATAATTTGCATCCACCCCCAAATATGCCTTAATAACTTCAGGGTTATTCTGAATTTCCTTTGGATTCCCCTCTGCTATAGTTACTCCATAATCCATTACCAGTATTCTTTTACATATTCCCATTACTACTTTCATGTCATGTTCTATTAACAAAATAGTCAAATTAAAGTCATCTTGGATCTTCTGTATAAATTCCATTAGTTCTCTAGTTTCCTGGGGGTTCATTCCGGCAGCAGGCTCGTCCAAAAGTAATAATTTAGGCTTTGTAGCTAATGCCCTGGCAATTTCCAATTTTCTCTGCTGCCCATATGGAAGACCTCCTGCTTTTGCTAATATTAATTTTTCCAACCCTACTTTTTTTAACAACTGCATAGAACTATCATAAATATCTTCTTCTTCGCGTACATATCCTGGGAACTTAAAAATTGCTGATGCAAGGTTTGATTTCAAGTGAAGATGAAAACCTATCATAACATTATCAATTACTGTTAGATTATTCATAAGTCTCATATTCTGAAATGTTCTAGCAATTCCTTCTCTGGCAATTTTATCGGGTTTTAAACCAGTAATATCTTTCTCCAAAAAATATATCTTATTTATTGTAGGAGTATATATCCCCGTAATCATATTAAAAATAGTTGTCTTGCCAGCACCGTTGGGACCTATTAGTCCAATAAGCTCCCCTGGATTCATCTTTAATTTAAAATTATTTACAGCTGTCAACCCACCAAACTTCATTGTTATACTATCAACATTTAATAATTCCATTATGTTGCACTCCCTTCGGATGAATTCTTTTTTGAAAATTTGTCAAAATAACGGAAAAAACCTTCCCAGGAAAACTCAACGCCACCCAAAAGTCCTTTTTGTTTATATAAAATGATAATCAAGATAAGAGCAGCAAAAGCAACCATTCTTAATCCAGGTATACCTGGAATTTCAACTGATCCAATATTAAAACCTGCTTCTATGGGGCGCAAATATTCTAAAAAGAAATTAAATAAAAATGCTGCAATAACTGTGCCGGTTATGCTTCCAAATCCACCCATAACAACCACGATTAAAATATTAAATGTCATTAAAAACATAAATGCCTTTGGATCTATTGTAGTAAGCAGACAGGCAAATAATCCTCCACCAACTCCTGCAAAAAATCCTCCAATGGTAAATGACATTACCTTATGATAAGTAAGATTGACTCCTATAACCTCAGCTGCAAGTTCATTCTCCCTAATTGCCATTAACGCTCGTCCATAGCTACTGTTAATCAGTCCTTTTATAATATAAATTGTAAAAACTGCCACACCCATTGTCCACCATAGATTTGTAAATTCTGGAATCCCTTTGATTCCCAATGCCCCATTGGTTATATTAGGAATATTATTGGCAACAACTCTAATAATTTCTGCAAACCCCAATGTAGCTATACCTAAATAGTCTCCCTTAAGTCGTAAAACTGGTAATCCTATCAAAAGAGCAGCAATAGCAGCCACCAAACCACTAAAAAATAGGGCAACAATAAAAGGTGTATGTAATATCGTGAATGGCCAGACTAAAGGCTCAATTATAAATATCATTTCCTTGTAATAAGGGGGAAGTACCAATAAGGCTGTAGTATAGGCACCAATAGCCATAAATCCAGCATGACCGAGCGAAAATTGACCTGTAAATCCATAAATCAAATTTAAACTTACACCTAAAGTAATATAAATACCACTTAGATTAAGAATTCTTAATTTATAGGCGTCTAAATATGTCTGCGCAAGATATATTAATAATCCCAATAAAATTAACGCCGATATGGTTAATATTTTTGTATTTAGTTTTTTCATTGTGTTACACCTTCTCCTGGACATTTTTACCTAAAAGCCCATCAGGTTTAAACAACAAGATTAAAATCAGTATTAAAAATATAAAAGCATCTCTATATCCTGACAAACCCGGTAAAAAAGCTACAAACAATATCTCAGACATCCCCAAAATCATGCCTCCCAGCATAGCACCTGGAATATTACCAATTCCTCCAACTACCGCTGCTATAAAAGCTTTCAGCCCTGGTATCATTCCCATCCAGGGAAATAATTGTGGAAATCTTAATCCCCATAAAATACCACCAACTGCCGCCAGGGCAGAACCAATCATAAAAGTTATAGCTATAGTCCTGTCTACATCAACTGCCATTAACCTTGATGTTTCAATATCTGTAGAAATCGCCCTCATGGCAAGGCCAGTTTTTGTTTTGTAAACAATATATATTAACATTAACAAAAAAATTGCAGATACTATTACCGAGGCAATGAGAGTTGACTGTATACGGATTCCTCCAAACTGGAATAATGTTTTAAAAAATTCAGGACGGTGAACAGACTTTGGAATTCCAGAAAAAACAACAATAGCCAAATTTTGTAGGAAAAAGGACACACCGATAGCTGAAATTAAAACAGAGATTTTTGGAGCATCACGCAGAGGTCTATAGGCAATTCTTTCTGATAACATTCCCGTTACAGCAGTTAAGATTATTGCAATTATAGCAGATGCCCACCATGGTAAATGAAAAATTAAAAAGCCAAAAAATAGAAAATAAGGCGCTAGCATAAATATTTCACTATGTGCAAAGTTAATTAATCTTAAAATACCATAAACCATGGTATATCCTATAGCTATCAAAGCATACAAACTGCCCAGGGATAAACCGTTTGCTACATTCTGCAAGAATAAATTTAGTGACATAGCATTCTCCTTTTAAAA
>CAYOLB010000037.1:0-8405 GCA_964404675.1 uncultured Atribacterota bacterium
GGAATGGTCAAAAATTTTATAGAAAGAAAATTCGGGAGAGAAGATACTGTATTTATTCATAAAGATCTTGAGCCCATACTAGGAGACACGTATGGAGTAATACTTTATCAGGAACAGGTTATGAGGATAGCAATAGAAATAGCGGGCTACTCATTCAGTGAAGCAGATATGCTAAGAAAAGCGATTGCCGGGCTTTCTTCAATTGAAATGGAAAAACAGAGATTAAAATTTATAAGAGGCTCTCTTAATAAAGGTTATTCTCCTGATTTTGCCATACATATTTTCGATTTAATATCCAGGTTTGCAAATTACGGCTTTGTAAGGGCCCATGCTGCTGCCTACAGTAAAATATCTTATAAAATAGCCTATTTAAAAGTAAATTTTCCGGCAGAATTAATATCTTCAATACTTTCAAATAACTCTGGATATTACAGACAGGCACAATACATAGAAGAAGCACGGAGACTGGGACTTATCCTTAAGCTCCCTGACATAAATAAGAGTAAATACAGATTTTGTACCGAAGATAATGGAAAAGCAATAAGAGTCCCTCTAACTTCTATAAGAGACCTTGGTCCCTCAGGAGCAAAATTTATAATAAAAGAAAGGACAGAAAATGGTTATTTTAAGAATTTTTTTGATTTCTATAAAAGGTGCATAAAGAAGTTTCCACTGAATAAAAATGCTGTTGAAAATCTGATAAGGATTGGGGGATTTGATTATACCGGAGCAAACAGAAAAAACCTCCTTAAAGTATTCCATTACCTCAGGATCCTTAAACACTATCCATTTGATCTAACTCATCCGGCATTAAACTCTGTACTTAAACTTGAATGTAATAAAAATAGTTACATCGACACTGAAGAAAAAATTGAGGAAGAATCCAGGATACTCGGGTTCTGCATAAGCTATAACCCTCTTGAATATTTCAGAAACGAGCTTAAAAAATTCAACCTCTGCAGCAGCGGGACCTTTTTTAGAATACTAAAAAAAACAGGAAACAATAAACCCGGTGATACTGACATTACCTGTGCAGGAATTATCCTTAGCCGGAGAGTCGAAACCACAAAAGACCGGAAAAAAATTCTCTTCTGCACCATGGAAGACAGGGATGGAATATTTGACCTGGTATTTTTCACTCCTGTCTACAGAAAATATTTCAAAACACTTACAGAAAGCACCGCCATGATCGTAAAAGGAAATCTTCATCAAGTAGATGGGGATATTACAGTCATAGGTAAAGAAGTAATCGATCTGGCACTTTTGAAAAAAATAAATAAAAACCGTAGAGCTGAAGCCCTGAGATATAGCATAATTTCAGGATCGGAGCCAGTTTGGAAAAACTAAGGAAGATAATACATGTGGATATGGATGCATTCTTTGCTCAGATAGAACAGAGAGATAATCCCGGATATAAAAATAAGCCCCTCATTGTTGGAGGTCCACTAAATAGGGGTGTGGTATCTACTGCCTCTTACGAGGCAAGGAAATACGGTATCTATTCCGGAATGCCTCTGAGCAGAGCAAAAAAACTCTGCCCCGAAGGTCTATTTATACCTGTCAACATGGAAAAATATTTGAGGGAATCGATGGTAATAAAAAGCATATTCTATAACTTCACTCCCCTTGTAGAAATAATAGGATGCGATGAAGGTTTTCTGGACGTTACAGGTTGCGAGAAGTTATTTGGAAATGCACTCGAAATAGCAAAAAAAATAAAAGGCAAAATTTATGAGAATACAAACCTTACCTCTTCCGCCGGATTGGGACCAAATAAGTTTCTTGCAAAGATTGCCTCAAACATGGGAAAACCCAACGGTCTGACCATACTGGAAAACACGGATGACATACTTAGAAAAATAAGACTTCTTCCAGTATCATATATACATGGAGTCGGTCACGTTACAAATAAAGAACTCGGTTCTATGGGCATATATACAATCGGAGACCTCGCGAATACTCCTGTAGAGATTATTGAAGCCAGATTCGGCGAACCGGGCAGGATGATACACGATATGTCCAACGGCATAGACAATAGAAAGGTCAAACTGAATCCTGAAGTGAAATCTATAGGGCGGGAGATAACATACTGTAAGGATATCAATGATCTTTCCATACTTAAATCTACACTTCTTTTTCTCTCACAAAAAATAGCAAGGAACATGAGATACAGAGGATACAGGGGCAAAATAATTACACTTAAATTAAGGTTTGCCAATTTCAGGACAATCACCAGGAGAAAAGCTCTTCACGAACACACATATGGTATTTTCGATATATACCGGACGACCGTATCACTTTTAAAATCCATTGATCTAAACCATAACAGAATAAGACTTATAGGGGCATCTGTAAGCGGCCTGAAGCACATATCTGAACCCGGGAGCCTTATATATTATAATGAAAATCAAGACAATGAAAATCTTACTGAAGCAATTGATATAATATCAAATAAATTCGGGGAAAATAAGATTATCCTTGCAAATTTAATAGAAAGAGATGATATAATTGACCGTAAGATTATTGATCCTTAGGGTTTTAACAATATGCCATCCAGAAGAATATAAAGATTAAGGGATAAATTAATATGAATTCCAGAGATAGAACTTTTCGCCTGGCGGTTTGCCAGATGCTTGTAGGAAAAGATAAAAAGAATAACTTGATAAAAGCAGAGAAATTAATAAGGCAGGCTAAAAAAGAATATAATGCCGATATCATAGTGCTCCCGGAGATGTTTAATTGTCCGTACAACCATGAATATTTCCATATAATAGCAGAAAAATTCCCAGGCGAAACAGCAGATTTTTTATCAGACATTGCTCTTGATCTAAAAACTTTTATCGTAGGCGGGTCAATACCCGAATCAGAAAATGGAGATTTATTTAACACTTCCTATACTTTTGGCCCTGATGGAAGATTAATTGCCCGTCATAGAAAAATACATCTGTTTGACGTTAATATAAAAAATGGCATAAGTTTTCATGAATCGAAATACATATCTCCAGGCAACAATATTACTATCTTTGACACTGTTTTTTGTAGAATAGGAATAGCTATCTGCTATGATATGCGGTTTCCTGAACTTATAAGGAAGATGGCACTGGAAGGTGCATCATTAATAATAGTACCTGCAGCCTTTAATATGATAACAGGCCCTGCCCACTGGCACATTACCGCAAGAGCCAGGGCTCTTGATAATCAGCTTTATTTTGTTTGTGCATCTCCTGCAAGAGATGTTTCTTCGGATTATATTGTTTACGGCCACTCTCTGATGGTGGATCCATGGGGACAGATCTTTTCCGAAGCAGGAGAAGATGAAGCTATAATATCCGGAATAATAAATCCTTTCGAAGTCGATCGTGTAAGAAAAGAACTACCCCTTTTAAAACAAAGAAGGCCTCAAATCTATATATGATTATCCAGTCATTATTCAATTAGACTTATAAATTGCTCAAGCAGTACCGGGTCGAACTGTCTTCCACTACATTTTCTAAGTTCCTTTATGGCATCAGCTTT
The DNA here is from genome assembly GCA_964404675.1 of uncultured Atribacterota bacterium. Lineage (GTDB taxonomy): Bacteria > Atribacterota > Phoenicimicrobiia > Phoenicimicrobiales > Stramentimicrobiaceae > CAZWUL01. Next base: position 3,517 of record CAYOLB010000037.1, read on the forward strand.
ATTCAGAGGCCGTTTATAAAATCTTCCGCTTCTTATAACATCATAGGAATCTATGATGGTCATTATCCTCGAAAGTAGCGGTATTTCATTACCTTTCATACCCCTCGGGTATCCACTGCCATCCCATCTTTCATGATGGCATAGTATATAATCTGCTATATGTGAAAATTTAAAAGAAGATTTTGCAATATCATAACCTATCTCAGGGAATGATCTTACTATATCCCAGTCTTCTTTTGATAATTTTTCTTTTTCCCTGAGTATCTTATCGGGTATTGCAACTTTTCCAAGGTCATGCAGGCTTGCAAGTATTGTTAATTCATCTATCTTGCTTTTTGGTAATTTTAGGAATGTTCCAAAATCTTTTGCCATTTTTTCAACTCTTTTTACGTGTTCCCTTGTTTCATATCCATCACTCAAAAGAGAGTCGACCATTGAGATCACCGAATTACCCTTTGCACTTTTTCTGTATATAAGTTTATTTTTATACATCATGTCTCTTGCTTCGGTAATAACATCATTAAAACTTGTGCCGGCATTATTCTTTATAGCTATACCGGTTGATATCGTAAAATCAAATTTTTCCTTTTTAATATGCCTGCATGATTCAAGTATTCTCCCATTTATATCTGATAATAACTTCCTATCGGCAGAAGGTAAAAGTGCGGCAAATTCATCTTCACCATACCTGGCTATTATGTCTTCTTTACGGCATACTTTCTTAAAGATATCTGCGATACCCTGCAATAGACTGTCACCTTCATCGCTTCCAAAGGCATCATTTATTAATTTTAATTCATCTACATCACCTATTATGAATCCAACAGGTAACTGTCTTTCGGTATCCAGACGTTTTATTTCTTTATCTAAATAAGACCTGTTAAAAAGACCTGTAAGCTGGTCATGAAAACTGAGATACTCCAGTTCATCTTCAACTTTCTTTCTTAAAGTTATATTTTTTAATATTATATGAGTCCCCGTCACATTGACACCCTTTTTAATAAGGCTGGATGTTGACTCTATATATATAATATTCCCATTCCTGTCTTCAAATATTATATTATCATCAGGTCCTTCCGATTCGTTCCCTGTATCATCAAATAATTTTAAATATTGCGTTAGATTTTTTTTGCTTACTGCATCTACTAAAGAAAAGTGCTTTTCTAATACCTCTTCTTTTTTGCAGTTTAATATCTGCAGCGCAAACTTATTTATATTTACTATAACTCCATTACGATCCAGTTCTATTACTCCTAACGGAATTGAATCTATTAGTGAGTTATATCTGTTCTCACTTTCTACAAGCGCCCTTCTTAAAATCTCATACCTGCCTTCGGAGTATTTTATATCATCTATAACTTTTTTTAATTTCTCGATTTCCAGGATAATCTGTTTTTTCCCTGTCTCGTTCATATTTTTTGGATTATCTATAAACTTATTAATATTTTTTTATTTATTACAAATTCTATAAATTGGTTGAATTGATAAATATTATACTAATAATAATATAATATTTAATAATAATTAACAATAATTATACATAAAATATATGAGATATATATTAATACTTTATCAAATATAAACTTGATTTTTTTACATTTAGAATTCTATAGTCCGGTGGTTTGAATTAAAAAGCTTTTTTATTTTCTAATATTTTTTACAGTTATTATTGCAGACTTAAAATAAATACTGATTGAATTAAAACTACGGATAATATTACTCGATAAAAAGATTCCTGGAAGAAAATTTGCCATCAGTTGTAAGATTTATGCCTAGCCGGTTAAGTGCAACTTCATCACCGGGTGTCGGTATATGAGTCATGTGCATTTCACAACCTCTCAGCAGTTCAAGCTTTTTCATAGCCAGTTCTGCAGAAGGATTTACCATAGTACTTATCGACAAAGCCGTGAGTGTCTCCTCAAGATCCAGGCTTTCAGACTCCTCTCTGTAAATACCTTTTTTTAATTTTGATATTTGTAATATCACCCCCGGTGGAAGCAGATGTATTTCATCAGGTATATTTGCAAGAGTCTTTATAGCATTAAGGATAAGACTCGATGCAGCATGCAGTAACTTTGAATTCTTTCCCGTAATAATCATTCCATCCATAAGCTGAAGAGCTGCTCCACAGAATATACCTTTATTTCCCTTTCCCTTTTTTTCTGCTTCTACTGCTTCTTTTCTTGAAATGGCAACCACTTTTCTATCTTCTATGTTTACATTTAATCTTTCCATTAAAAATTTTACCCTGTCAACTGTTTCTTTCTTTTCAACTCCTTTTAGATACTCCGTTCTATACCTGAAATACCTCCTTATCAATTCGTTTTTGGCTGCCTCTCTTACAATTGCATCATCAATTATGCCATAGCCTGCTCTATTTACACCCATATCTGTCGGCGAATTGTACATAACATGTTTATTACCATTATCCTGAATTATCCTGCTGATAATCTGCTTCAGTATTGGAAAACTTTCCACATCCCTGTTGTAATTAACTGCTACCTCATTATATTTATTCAGATGAAATGGGTCTATCAGATTAAAATCATTCAAATCGGCAGTTGCTGCTTCATAGGCAATATTTACAGGATGATCCAGTGGCAGGTTCCATATTGGAAATGTTTCGAATTTCGCATATCCCGAATTTATCCCATTTCTATGATCATGGTATAATTGTGAAAGGCAAGTAGATAATTTCCCACTATTGGGGCCGGGAGCAGTTACTACTATTATCTGATTTTTTGTCTTGATATATTCATTCCTCCCAAAACCTTCCTTGCTGAAAATCGTATCTATTTCAGCGGGATAACCCTCAATAGGATAATGCAGACAGACCTTTACTCCTCGCCTTTCAAGCTTATTTTTAAAAACTACTGAAGAAGGCTGTCCTGAATAACGTGTGATAACTACAGAAAGTATATCAAGGCCCCAATTTCTGAGATCATCGATTAGTTTCAAAGTAGCAGTATCATATGTAATACCAAAATCACCCCTAACCCTCCCACTTTCTATATCACCTGCAAAGATACACAGTATTATATCTATCTTATCCTTAAGGGATTGTAGTAGACTTATTTTTACATTTGGATCATAGCCTGGCAGTACTCTTGCTGCGTGATAATCGAAACAAAGTTTACCTCCAAATTCAAGAAAAAGTTTATTGTCAAATTTCTCTACCCTTTCAAGAATTGCAGCGGTTTGTTCTTTAAGATATTTCTTATTATCAAAACCAATTTTTTTTCTATTCGTTTCTTTTTCTGAAGTATTAATCATTTCTTCTTTAAACCTCTGATAAATCCGCCCCTAATCTTATCCAGCATATAACTGGCCAGGAAAGCTCCAGGATCTATTTTATAAACCAGCTTATGCATTAATTTAACATTTGACTGGCTGCATACAACATTTATTATTTCAACTTCTCCTTCTATCCCCTTTCCAGCATAACAGGTAATCCCATATCCCTGTTCCTTAAGTACCTCTTTAATATCTTCACTGTGATTCTTTGATATTATATTTGTGCTCACCAGATCCCTTGATAATTTCTCAGAAATTATTATTCCAATAACAGTACCTGCAGCAAAACCAGCCGCATAAGATAGTATTCCGAATATATTATCAACTTCATTTATAATCCTCACTATTATTGATATGAATATCGCTACTTCAAAAAATCCAACAACAGCAGCCAGTATCTTCTTTCTCCTTATAATCATATTTACTCTTATGGTTCCGAGACTCACATCCACAATTCTCGCAATAAAAATAATGAGCGACCATATAAATAAATTATCCAATCTCTATCCCTCCATAGAAAAAGCCTCAGGGCAATATTCTAACACTTATAAAAAAAAATAAAATTATAAATATTGATGGCAAATATTTTGAAACTTTTGTATCATAAAATCATTACTCATAACATAAAAAGGAGGCTATTAAATTGAACATATTCAATAGGATAATAGTTATTCTTCTTTTGTTCTTTATTATTATTTCATCTGTAGTGATTATAGTAAACATCTTTACTGATCTTTTCAGGTGGTCGGACATATTTGACAGGATCCTGACATTCAAAAACTCCATAAATTTGTATTTATTCAGCTTCGTTTTTCTTATAATTATAATAATAAGTATAGTTTTATTATTTTTTGAATTTTACAGGAGAAAAATAAGGATTACAAACATAGCTTCGGTAAAGCAAGGTAAAGCAAGTATTACATTAAAAAGTGTTTCGGCTCAGGTTCAGGAAAAACTATCTGAGATTAAAGATATCAGCAATTTAAAAGTCAAGTCATTACCTAAATCAGATGGCACAATTATCAATATTTACACCAGACTAAAAAAAGGTATTAACGTTTCTAAAAAGATGCAGGAAATTATAGATGAAGTCAACAAATTTGCAACCGAAAATCTGGGGCTTAAAGTATTAAAAACAAATATCACTGTTATAGATTTCACACAGAAACCAGAAAAGAGTAAAAACGTAGAAATGGAAGAAGAAGTAGAGACACCTATGCCGGAAGAGCCTAAAGAGTTTAAGACTACAGATGAAGATTATGACTGATCATCAGTAAAATCTCTGGATATATCATCTGGCCCATATTATTATATTTCTATAAATAAAACCACATATTGTGCCGTTAACTATTATGGATTTTGGAAGTTTCAACAATTTGGGCAAAATACTTATATTTATTGGAATAGGAATAGTAGTAATAGGAGGTATTATACTTCTTTTTTCAAAAATCCCATTTTTTGGTAAACTCCCCGGTGATATTTTCATAAAAAAAGAAAATTTCAGTCTCTATTTCCCCTTAATCTCCAGCATAATCCTTAGCATCATTATCACAGTAATAATAAATATAATTATAAGGATATTTATGAAAAAATAA
>CAYOLB010000038.1:0-11732 GCA_964404675.1 uncultured Atribacterota bacterium
CCTGGCATAGAACTGGAAAAGTAAAAAACTGTGCGATAACGATATTCCTGACCCAGTTTTTCCAGGCCTGCTAAAAGTGTAAATATTTTCACCAGGGAAGCTGGTGTAAAAAGCTTATCTGGATTATAGGAAATCAATATTTCCTCTGATATTAAATCCTGAACAAGTACTCCCGAAAATCCTTTAAATTGATATATGTCCTGCTGAATTATCCCACTGCCGATAGACAGGCTGGTAATCATAGAAAGACACATAACAATGGTTATTACATAAATGAAAAATATTTTTTTTATTGACATTTAGCATTATCTCCTTTAGCTGCACTTTCTCCAGCAAGATAACCAGTACTCCAGCATTCCTGTAAATTATACCCACCTGAAGGACCGTCTAAATCGAGGATTTCCCCGGCAAAAAATAGATTTGGAGACTTTTTTGAAGCCATAGTATCTGGGTCAATCTCTCTTAAGTCTACCCCCCCACTGGTTACTACAGACCATTGATAACCCAGTAATTTGGTAGGAGTAAGCTCTAATTCTTTCAAAAGATGAACCAATCGATTTCTCTCTGCTTTGGAAATATAGTCAACCTTCTTTTCCGGGTCTATCCGGGAGAGTTTAACTATTACTTCTATCATTGAACTGGGTAATAATTTTTTTAAAGAGTTCTTAAACATCCTTCCCTTGAATTCCAAAAAATCTCTCCTTATCCTCTCATCTAATTTTTGAAAATCCAGGGCTGGCTTTAAATCCAACCATAATTTAACATCACCTTTTTTTAATAACTGACCAATATGTTTACTCATATCCATAACAATGGGACCGCTAATTCCAAAATGCGTAAAAAGCATTTCTCCGAATCTTGCATCACGCTTTTTCCCACCTTGATATAGTTCAAGGGAAACGTTTTTTAAAGTGAGCCCCTGTAACTCTTGTACCCAGTTTTCAGAAGTTTTGACAGGATTTAATGACGGCATAGGTTTGATAATAGTGTGTCTAAATTTTTTTGCCCAAATGTAACCATCTCCAGTTGAGCCTGTTTGCGGATATGATTTACCACCAGTACAAATAATTATTTTATCAGATATTATTTCCTGTCCATTTAAAACTATTTTAAATTTTTGCATACGGTCATCAGATTGTTTGATATCGATAACTTTTTTATTACAGAATATCTGTACCTTCCCCTTACCTAGATAATCTGTCAAGACTCTTAAAACTCTACTGGCATCACCACGAGCCGGAAAAACACGATTACCCCGCTCTACTGCCCATTCCAGTCCCCGGGATTGAAAAAAATCAAGAACTGCAGAGACTCCAAATCGATCAAGGGCTCCATATAAAAAACGCCCCTTTTTCCCAAAATTCTCTGCAATCTTATTTCTGTCAAACTCATAATGTGTAAAATTACAGCGCCCCTTACCTGTAACTAAAAGCTTTTCCCCTAGCTGGTTATTTTTTTCAATTAGTACCACTCTGGAGCCTAGCTCGGCAGCACGACCTGCTGCCATCATACCTGAGGGACCACCTCCAATGACTGCTACATCATAATTATTCTCATCAGTGACTGATTTCATAATCTATTAAAACCTCGTGTCAAAACTTATTCTGTAAATTTTGTATTTAACTTCGAAAAAGCACATTTTCCTTGGTAAACAAATAAGCTGCCATTAGCAAGGCAATTATGGCTATAACTGCATTGCTTAGCAAGGTAGAAAGGATATGCACCCAATCAATAGTTCCCATTAATAATTCCTTAAAAGTGATACTATTATTCAAAATTGGAATAAAAAACATGGGCTCTGCCAGCTCCATTCCCTGACTTAGGGAAATCATTCCCAGAAAGATTGCTCCCATATAAATAGGAGTCACATAGGTAGATGCCTCTTTGTTATTTCTGGCAAAAATCCCAATTAATAATAAAATTGCACTGGCTAATCCTACCAGGGGTGCTAGAACTAAAAAGAATAATAAAAAAGTGTAAAAGGAAAAATGGATTTTTATTATTGATAACTCACCAAATGCATAAGCCGGTGTGAGAAATGCAATACTAAGCCCCAATAATCCCAGTAGCATGCTGGTAGCAGAAATAGTAATAACTGTGAAATATTTTCCGATTACAATTTCCAGGCGGCTAAGCTGACTGACAAGCAAGGTCGCCAGCGTCCCTCTCTCTTTCTCTCCAGCAGTAATATCTATAGCGGAATGCATAGCCCCAACAAAAATAAGTATAACAATTATATAAGGCAAAACCATGCTAAGAATGGAGCCCATTTTTCTTTCTGCAGGTGCAATATCCTGCCATTGTTCGCTTATAGGCTGTGCATAATCCAAATCAAGTCCGATACTTTCCAATCTTTCTCGAAGAATTTGTTGGCGGTAGCTTTCCATTAAACCTTCTATTCTTCTTCGGGCAACCTGGGAATTATTAAGGGTAGAATCGTATTGAAAAAAAATTGTGTCTCTCCCCTCTTCTTTGCTTTCATTTATGTTATAGTCTTCTGGAATAACTATTAATAAACTGGCATTATCTGTATTCAATTCTACTTGCTGGTCTTTTTCCAGGTAAACCAAATTGATTTTATCGTCTTCTTCGAGTCTTTCAATCAACCCAGGGGCATTTTCACTTCCCTTTATGGCAACGACCGAAGGTATAGACTCTGACTTTTGCTGTCCCATCATTGTAAAATAACCTATCCCAAGAAAAAGTAATGGATAGAATATAAGCGGTATTATAATCATACTTATTAATGTTCGGCGATCACGGATAGCACCGGAAATCTCTTTACAATAAATTAAACGCACATTATTCCATTTCATACATTACTCTCTATTTCTATTAATTTAAAAAATATCTCTTCCAAATCTGCCGCCAGAATATTCTTTCTTAACTCTTCCAGTGTACCCATAGCAAGCAGTCTGCCTAAGTGAATAATTGCAATCTCATCACACAGTTTTTCTGCTTCATGCATCTGATGTGTTGAAAAAATAATACATTTACCCTGTCTTTTAAATTCCCGAATATATTCAATGACCACTCTGGCTGTAATAACATCTAAACCCACAGTGGGCTCATCAAAAATCAAGACAGGGGGATTATGAATAAGAGCCCTGGCGATTGACAATTTTTGTTTCATACCAGTTGAAAGTTTATCAACCCTGATATCCTGAAAATTATTCATCCCCAATATATTGAATATCTCAGTTCTTCTATTTTCTATTTCTCGGTTACTCATACCATTGATTTTCCCAAAAAAGTGAATGGTCTCTCGTGGGGTAAACCTATCATACAACCCTGTTTCTCCAGAAAGATATCCAATGCTTTGTCTCACTTTATGAGCTTCCCTCACAACATTATAGCCATTGATAAATACCTCTCCTGCTGCGGGAGACATCATGGTCGCCAAAATCCTTAAAGTAGTAGTCTTTCCTGCTCCATTTGGTCCCAACAAACCAAATATCTGTCCTTTTTTGCAGTGAAAATCAATATTATTAACGGCAATTATCTTGCCTCTCTTATTATGGAAAACTTTAGTTAATCCTTTTACCTTAATCACAATATTAAATAACCTTTCTCAATAAACATCGCACCTGCAAAGCGGTTTGCTTTAAGAACTTTTAAAAAAATTTTGAGTTTCAGGTGAAAAAATATACTTTGTTATTCTATTAAGTGCTCCAAGTCATAGTTTATAATTAATTGTCCTTAAAAACTTTCTTCTCTTTTCAATATCTTCCTCTTTTTCTATGCCCTTAGGTAAAAACCCGTCAACAACTCCTATAACACCTCGACCCTGCTCTGTTTCAGCCACCAGCACCTCAACAGGATTAGCAGTAGCGCAAAATATGCGGCATACTTCCGGACATTGTTTAATTGCATTTAAGACATTAATCGGGAAAGCATTCTGCATAATTACAATAAAGGCATGCCCTGCCCCAATTTCTTTTATATTGGAAATGGCTAATGATTTTAACTTAAGGTCGTTTCCTTCAGCCCTTACCAAACATGGACCAGACGCTTCATTAAAAGCTACACCAAATTTCATCCCGGGCACATTGGTAACCATTATTTCATAAATATCTTCAGCAGTTTTAATGAAATGAGTCTGCCCTAAAATAATATTTGCATCTTCCGGAAATTCCAGCTTTACCGTCTTAATTTCCATATCTGTTCTCCTTTTCTTCCTTTATTTAATTGTTTTTCATTAATATTCTACACATAATTTTAAACAAGTTCTACCCTAATTTATGAAAATTACCATTTTACCGAATCTTTCTAGAAAAACAAAATAATTTAAGTTGAAAGAAATCGGGATTAAAACAAGCAAGTGCCTATGAATTTTACACATATCTGTTATAATTTATTATGAAGCAAAAAATCAATTCTATTGTTTTCTATGGTTAAACAAATTAACAAAAGGAGTCTGAAGAATATCTTATGAAGAAGAAAAATTCTCTAAAGGCAGTATTTTTTGATTTCGGAGGCACTTTGATGGATTCCGAAAGTGATAAAATTGCTCATATTCACATGATGAAAGATATAAAAGAACAGTATCGACTGCCTGTATCGGAAAATATATTGGTAAATATGTATGAGTCTCAACTGTTTAATCATGATATGACTATAAAAAATCGTTCTCAGAATAATAATGGAAAGTTTACACGACTACACTTCTATTCTGAAAATGCCTTTAAATCCCTGCTTCAGGAATTTAACATTGAAACAACATATTCAGATATTGATTGGTTCAATAAAATCTACTTAAAGAATCATCTCAAATTTGTAAAACTGGTAGAAGGTGTAAAAGAAGGCATTTCTCTAGTAAAAGATAAAGGATACCATTGCGGGATTATCAGTGACATTGATAATGATTATCAGCTTAAACAATTTCAGGCATTAAATTTAGACAATGCCTTTGATTCAATAACCACCTCTGAAGAAGTAAAAGCCTATAAACCAGATGAAGTCATTTATAAAGTTGCTTTGGATAAAGCCAACTGTCAGGGAAATCAGGCTTTGATGGTGGGTGATTCCTATCACAAAGATATTGCCGGAGCGAAAAAGATGAATATGACAACTATCTGGATTAACTACTACCAGAATAGCAAAGAAGAAAAATGTCTGGCAGACTATATTATAAAAGAATTCAAAGAGATTTTAACAATATTTAATGAAATATTGTAAGATATAAAAGTTGTTTGTATTGATAGAAGATGTAAAGGTATAAATGTTGAATCTAAATATTCCTGATAGAAATCAAAAAAAATATAAAAAAATAATAATACTGTTTTCTTTAATTTTATTATTATTCTACATAGGTAGTTCTCTGTTTGGCAATGGAACAGATTCAGTATATGCCAATACCTATAGGATAAAAGAAACCATCGTACCGATATTGACATATCATAAGTTCTGCACAGGTGAGAGTCCTGATGCTTATACCATCAATATTAAAGACTTCGAAAAACAAATGGTATATCTTAAAGATAATGATTATAGGGTTATATCTGTAACCCAGCTGTTAGACTGCATTGAAAATAATTTTTTTCCAGAAAAACCTGTGGTCATTACCATTGATGATGGCTTTAAATCTGTTTATAGTCTTGCCTTCCCTGTACTAAAAAAATATAAATTCCCGGCAACTCTTTATTTATATACTGATTTCATTGCTAATGGACCTCATCAGTTATCCTGGGAAGAAGTCAAAGAGATGATAGACAATGGAATGGAAATAGGTTCTCATAGTCTAAGTCATTGCAATTTAATCAATATGAAAAAAAATGAATCTCATATGGAATATTTGAGAAGAATAGAAAAAGAAATCAATACTTCTAAAGCAATCCTGGAAAGAAACACAGGGTGTAAGGTTCAATCTTTTGCTTATCCCTATGGGGTCTACAGTAACCAGATTGTAATGCTGGCAAAGCAAGCCGGTTATCAAGCACTCTTAAATGTTAATAGTATGAATAACTCTATCCCAATGAATCCTTATTCTTTGAACCGGCAAATTATTCCTGCTGGATTTTCCATTAAACAATTCGAAAATTTGCTTCGAGAAAAAGTTCTGAAAGTCAATGATATTTTTCCTGCAGATGGTACTGTTACCAATAATCAAGCAATAAAAGTAGGAGTCATTTTGAGCAATCCCAATATTGAACCAGAGTCCTTGTATTTCAGGTTAAGTGGTTCCAGGTTGTTTCATTATACTTATTCCAGTGAATTGCAAGAAATATCATTTTCCCCAGTAGCTCCCAAATTACTGCAAAAGCGTACCTGGATTGCACAAATTTCTGCCACGGATAAACAAACAGGGGAAAAAAGAAAGGTTTCCTGGCTCTTTACAGTCAGGTAGGGTAGATCCCCTTTATAGGGAACCTACCCTAACCATCAATTGTTTATCTAGTATATTCAGTGCTGTATATTACTTTTATACGCAATATTCATAGTAATTAATAATTATTCAAATTTGGTATCTTTTAATTTTTCTACCATCTTGATAAAGTCATCCACCCATTCGGCATTAAAATTGATTCCCTTTTTGGTCTGAATGTACTCATCTTTATCCTTAAGCTTGACAAAGGTTCTAAGGTCAACCCTTTGTGCGCCTCTAAATTCTCCTACAGATAAAACAAGCCGTTTATTATCGGTGATATCCAATTGGTCTATTTGCCTCATATATTGCTTCCTCCCTTCACTGTTATTTTAAGCTCCGTCAAGCATCCCGTCTCTACCGGCGAGTTGATAGGGATCAACTATGACTATTTCAGAATCTTTATATTTTTTTTCAATCTTTTCTTTTTCTTCTTTAAAATTAGTCGAAACAATTATTTCAAGCAGTTGAATATGTTCAGCATATTTTAAAACATTCTCGTGTGGCTGGGAAGCAGTAATTAAAAAACATTTTATTGGCTTAAATCTTTCTAAATATTTCTCAGTTCCCTGTAAATGAACAATACCAATTTTATCTATATTGGAAACCACTATTTTCCCCTCTGGTTTTTGTGTGCCAACCATATAAGCAACCTCCTTTCCTAAATTATTTCAAAGAACAGATTATATTATTTTTAATCAATTAGATAAGAAGCAGTTTTAATAAAGTACCCCCTTGGAAAATGCCTTAACAACATTCCTGCCTCTTCCTGTCTGCCTAATTCAAACTCCAGTCCAACAATTTCCATATTTGCTACATCACAGGAAGTGGTAAAATATTTTTGCACATACCCACCCAGGTAAGGGCTTATCAGGTTAGAAAGTAATAAAGCAATAACAATATTCAAGATACTGAACATCCCTGTGGTAAAAAGTAAAATCAAAAATATTAAGGCACTTACAAAATTTGCTATTGCCATATCAGTTCCACAGCGTTTATGAATTGCCAGATGGCAATTACCCTGCTGTAATAATCTTAAACCTTTAATTGCCGCATCTTCTACCATTTCTGGATTCTGGATTCCCGAAATATAAAAGCCATCTTCTCTTGATAATCCGGAAATATTTAAATTGTGTCCTGCCAATTGCTCTAACACATTAATAGTAGCGTGTTCTATTGCATGATTTCTTCTTATATTTTTGCTGTTAGCTATTTTCCATATCTGTTTGGGAACCGTTATCAATGTTATAAGGGAATATGCTGTAAAGCCATAAGGCAAGAAAAATAGTGCAATAATGAAAAAGAAAAATAATGGCATCAAGAAAAGATATAGCAAAAAAAATAGAAACAATACTAAATACCCTTCTTTCTCTATTTATTATTAAAATAATCTACTAAAACAATACCAATATTAATAGTTTACTAAAAAACTGTCAACCTTCAAACAATAGTAAACTTTACTAAAATGGGAAATCATATTTTTCCAGATTCAATTCCTTTTTGATTTCCAGCAATTGTAGCTGCAAATTTTTATTAACAGGTGCACCTTTATCTTTTCTGTCTAACCAGGTCAGGTGTTCTTTTTCTCCGGCAGTATATATTCTCTCTGCTCCTGGTGCCTTTTTGGCTGAACGAAGACTCCGCAGAATATCACCTGTAGTCTTCTTAAAAGATTCTAAATCAATAAAAGAAGAAATATTAATCGCTATAAAGAAATGTCCTAAATTTATGGGAACCTTTTTCCCGTCTTCCATACCTGAAAGCATCTTCAGGAACTTGCCTCCCTGAAGAGCAGCTGATAATATCTCTACTACTGTGGCATATCCATATCCTTTATAACCAGCAGTTTCTTCTCCTATTCCACCCAGAGGTACTAATGCTGCCTCTCCTTTCTGAAAGGCTTCCAGTATCTGGGGAGGATTAGTCATAGCCTTTCCATCATTACCGATAACCCAACCTTCAGGTATTTCCTTTTCTGCCCTATCATAAAGTTCAATCTTTCCTCTTTGGACCATAGAGGTAGCACAATCCAGAAAGAAAGGAAATTCTTCATCTGAAGGCATAGTAAATGTAAGTGGGTTTGTACCAAACATATTTTCTACCCCAAAGGTAGGAGCAACCGAAGGGCGAGCATTGGTTCCGGTGATACCAACCATTCCTGCTTCTGCTGCCATCAAGGTATAATATCCGGCAATTCCATAATGAGTTGAATTTCTGGCAACAACCATACCTATACCATATGTCCTTGCCTTTTCAATGGCTAAATCCATTGCCTTTTTGGCAATAACCTGGCCCATTCCATTATGCCCGTCTACTACTGCTGTAGCCAGGGAATCCTTCACAATTTCAAAATTAGTAACCGCTGATTGGATACCATTTTTTATTCTGTCATAATAAATTGTCTTGAGCCGTCCAATTCCATGGGTATCAATACCTCGTTTATCTGCTGCAATTAAGACATCAGCACATATCCTGGCATCCTCTTCCGGAACACCGACTCCAACAAAAGCATCAACCATAAAATTTTCCAGTGTATTAAAATCCACCCAGACAGTATTTTTAGGCATAGTCTGTTCCTCCATTATTTTTAGCATATACGTAAAATCTAAAATCACTATAGCAAAATAGGGGAGATATTTCAATGAAATATCAGTTTCCAGTTTATGGTTTTCAGTTTTTAGTTAAAAATCATTTCGGGCATAAGTGGATGAGACTGCTTCAGTCGCCCTGCTCCCTCGCAGTGGGAATTTAGTCGTTGGTCGTTAGCAGTTAGTAGTTAGTAAAAATGTTACATATCCCTTGAACTAGTAAACTATTTACGGTATACGTTATACGGTATACTTAATACCCTTTGCTTCTGTCATTGCGAGGCATGTTGAAAACATGTCGTGGCAATCTCATTCATTTTTGCACACAATATTTTACTCTTTTCCATTCTTGCATTATTCCAGTTTTCCATCCTTGCAACATTTATTCCCGATCATTGTTTGTTAGTAGTTGGTAGTTAGCTAAAAATGCTGGAATAAGTGTTGAGAAGAAGGTTTTTAGTTTATTGTTTTTTGTTTTTAGTTGAAGAGAAAATAAAAAATAAAAAAACACAATCGGTAATCACCGATTTTTGATTAAAAAATAATTTATACTCTATATGATAACAATAACCCCACTGGCATCACTACCAGTGGGGTTATTGTTAGTTAGATTTTGTACTTAAATAGAGAACTGTTCCCTATTCTACTTTTACCTATCGTTATTAATGTAACAATCTACAATCTATGCTTTCTTAAATATCTAATTTGAAGTATACTGGTCATCAAACCCTATATCAACCGTAGGTTCATTAGCACAGGGTAGGTTCGAAGATAACTCTAATGTTGTATCATCATCTGGATAATTTGAATTGCCCCAGTCATGGTTTGCCTTACGGAAAATAGCATAGAATTCATCACCTAAATTGAGTGGTCCTTCAAAAATTACAGTTCCGTTAATATTATCATAACTAGTTCCATTATAAATATCTCCATCATAGTCATGAACTTCTAACATTATCTGATTTGTACTGGTAGATAATTGGCTAAAATCAAGTACTATTTGAGCATCACTATCTAAGTCTTTATCTGCAGTAATTATTACTTTTACATAATCTCTACTACAACAACAATATGAACAAGTATGCTGACAATCATTCCATACGTTAGCCCCCCACCAATACAATAATGTATCATCAGGGCAACTTCTCCAACAACTAGAAGGGGTATCTATGTTATAGTCTACACTCATCGTGAAAATTATATTTTCCCTGACAGTAACTTCAATGGTATCTCTTTTGGTCTCACCACAAGGTCCGGTGTATTGGGCAACTACAGTACCAGCTCCGACGGTATCACCTGTGATCGAAGATGGTGAACTAAAGCTAAGGTTGTTAGAAATAATCGGGAAGCCCAACTCTGCACAGGTTATGTCGGTACTCGTACTGTCATCTTCAAAGGTTGCAGTAATTGCTGTAATGTAGTCACACAAATCAACGGTTTCACCAACACAGATCTCAATCGGATCATGGATGATTTCAAGAGATTTTAACAATGGGCTAATAGTTAAGGTAATCTCCTTATGAGTAGCATCTTGATCACATTCATCATAATAAGTGAATTGGATAGTATCTAACTCTACTACTCTTGCAGCTAAATCATTAGCTGGCCAGCAGATATCTCCAGTAGCTGGATCAAAGGTAATATCCCCGGTAATTACCCAATCCAATTCCAATCCATCAGAGCCATTTGATTCATAGGGAGGCTCAAAGGTAGCAATGACCTCATCATCAGTTTTCCAGTCAATAGAGGTGACATTAGCGCAGGTACCTGCACAGGGGCGGGTATTGTCAATATTGACTACTAAGTATGGTTCAGAAGGACAGATATTAACATCGAATGCGCCAAAGAGGGTCTCCCCACAGCCATCCAATAATCCCACATTAAATGAATACTCTCCAATATCTGCCGCTTGCGGTGTTCCGGTAAATAACATTGGTCCCGGATCCGGATAGGTATCTTCTTCTGCTATTACGGTATCGATATACAATCTATAGGATAACGGATTCAGGATATCATCATTATCGGCACCGTCAACCCTTAACGTATACTCAGTACCTGTGTATAATGTTATATTATCGCCAGAGGCTATTTCAGTCCAGTCAACACCATCATAATAGTCTACCTTATTGAAAATTGGTAATAGGTTATTATCACAGGGACCTGGTGTCGGTCCAGGAGTTGGTCCACCGCCACCGGTAGCTCCAGGTCCTCCACAGCAGCTCCAGGCACAGATTAGGTCAACTAAGTCTTCGTCTCCACCTTCACAGTAGTTGCCGAAATCAGCATGGGTTTTGATAGCCGGGATATCGACTGTACCAATAGCATCAGCGATATCTTCTACTTTGTTGTAGATCTTGGAGGCAGTTAATTTGCCAAAACACTGATACCAATCATTATAGCAGTTGTTGATCTTTTCAATGACTAAGGCTAAGGCTGTTGAGGTACAATCCGGGATTCCGGCATCCAAGGCTACTCCGGAGAACTTTTCTGCTACATCCTTTAAGAGGAATCCTTCATTGCCTGTTACCGGGCATTTGGCAGTTATGATATAGAGTCCTGGCTGGACATCCTCAAAGAGGTAGTAACCGGTATCATCGGCAGTAGCTTCATCTATTACTTTGTTACATTTGCCTTTCTCTGCAGATTTGAGCTCTACGATGGCACCTGCGGTAGGATTCCAAAGTTCACTTTCATCACAGGTGGTTTCTCGGGATATGCCTTCGGCTGTTTCGGATAAGGTATCACAACAGATTAGGGGCATCTTGATCTGGCCACTGATG
>CAYOLB010000039.1:0-6071 GCA_964404675.1 uncultured Atribacterota bacterium
ACTTCACCTTAAAAACAACGAATTTCACTTGCCAATTACCTGGAGGGATTTAAGGATAGAATCCTGTATCTTCTGTAGTGTGAATGTCAAATGTTGAGAACTGACCCCCTATCTTTTTTCCTTTATCCCATGATAGAATTGCGATGTCTTGATGGTATGGTATAATTTTTAATGAAAATATGATTATTAATTTCTCAAAGGAGCTTCATGGCTAGCAGAAAATATTTTGGGAAAACCTGGTGGGGTAATGCCTGGGTAGAAGCCATTACAAAGATTGATTATAATACCAACCGCTTGCCTAGAGGAAGGACTTATGCCAATACCGGCAAAGTACTCAATATCCAGCTTCGTGAAGGTATTGTGGAAGCAAAAGTAAAAGGTAGGAGGCCAAAACCTTACCAGATCGCTATTACACTAAAAAAATTTAACAATGAAGAAATAAAAAAAATACAATCCTGCATTTGTGAGGACCCCTATTTGGCTTCAGAATTAGCTATGGGAAAACTGCCTGAGGAATTATTATCCCGGCTTTCTCAAAATAGTATTTTTCTTCTACCAACTTCCTGGCATGATTTTGAAGCAAAATGCTCCTGCCCGGACTGGGCAAACCCCTGTAAACACATCGCTGCAGTCTATTATCTTATTGCCAATGAGGTAGATAAAAATCCTTTTATTTTATTTCACCTTCGAGGTATAGAGACAAATACCCTCATGCTGGCTGCCGGCTTTGCAGAATCTCTTCCAACAACAGATGAAATCAAAGAAAATTTTATTCCTTTTGACCAAACTAATCATATTGCTAAAATGAATAAAAGTGATGATGAAATAGAAGCCGAACTTACCTCTATTTTAGACAGTCTTTCTCAAGAAAAGGATAACAAACCTATTTTTAATCTTTTAGATGAATCTCCTCTTTTTTATTCCCAGGGTAATTTTAAAAAGATTCTCCTTAAGGCATACCAAAATATAGCAAAAGGTGTTGAAAAATTACAGTTGCTTGAAAATTACCCCCATTGGTTAGCATCCAATATAATATTACTAGACCCGGAAAACAAAAAAGAGCAACCATTGCCAGCAACAACTTTTTTTATCTTCTCAGAAAAAAATACCCTTCAAGATTTGGATGGGTTATTAAAGAAAATCGTCATTCCGGAAGAAATAGACGGAAAATTAATACTAAAAAGAAAAACAGGATGGTTATCACCTGCCGAAACCGTCATTGACTATTTTATAAAATTACCACTACAGATTACCCTTGATAAAGCCTCTTCTGGAGCAAGGCTACTGAGTATTACAAGCACCATTGCCTTGGCTTTAGCGAAAACATCTTTATTCCTGCCACAGATTAAGAGTGACCTTGAAGGTCATTTTTTTATTTATTATACTCCACTTAAACAGCTTAAAATTACCCAGAAAATCATTGATTTTTTAACAGAACTCACCCCGCCAAACTTTTTTTATCATCGAAAAGAAAAAACTTTTCTTATTAGGCCTCTTACTGCCGAATCCCTTCTCTCACTTATCCTTACCCGTATCGTGCATCTCTTTTCCGATATCAAGGAGCTGGATAAACTTTGTAATGTCTTTTTTGGCGGCACCTATTACCAGGCTCAAAAATTTAATGAAAAACAGACGGCCAGGGTCATTCATTATTGGTTGAACATATTAAATCTTGGTAACAATGATTTTACTTCAGTAATCAAAATTAAAATCCCTGCCATGGAAAAAAGAAAAACTTTTTTTCAGTTGCAAGTCGAGATTTTAAATAAAAAAGACCCCTTGTCCCCTCTACTTCCCCTACAAAAACTATTTACCATAAAAAATAATGTTTTCTCACAACCTGCCCAAAAAGTTCGCCTTTCCATTGCCAAGCAAATTTCCATGGCTTCAAGCTATTTTCCACCTCTCAAAACGGTTCTTAGTAGCAAGGGAAAAGAATTGCCTCTTATTAATCCTTTGGAAATGTCCAAATTGATTAAAAATGGTCAGTATATATTAAACATGTTGGGTATGCATATCGTGTTACCAAAAGAATTAAAGGTAATTTCCTCACCCAAACTTTCCCTTAAAGCCAAATTAAAGGGTAAAAAGAAACAAGGCATATCTTATCTGAATCTAAAAGATATACTCTCTTTCTCATGGGAGGTGGCCCTTGGTAATAATAGGTTAAGTCAGGAAGAGTTTCTCAAGCTTGTTCAGTCGGCTTCAGGGGTTGTGAAATTCAAAGACCATTTTCTATTACTGCAACCTGAAGAAGTGGCCCAGATTATAAATAAAATAAACGAGCCAATACCAGAACTATCTTCATCTGAAATATTAAAAGCAGCATTAACCGGAGAAACAGATCATGCCACTCTCTTTCAGACTGACCAAAAGCTCCAAAAAATAATAAGAGAACTTAGCAGTTTCAAGCATATCAAAATACCCACAACACTTAAAGCAGTGCTCAGACCTTATCAAATAAGGGGATTTCAGTGGTTATATTCCAATACTAACAAAGGCCTTGGATCATGTCTGGCTGATGATATGGGTTTGGGTAAAACCGTACAGGCCATTTGTCTTATCCTAAAGATTATGGAAGAAAAAGAACTTCACCATCCTGCCCTGGTTATTTGTCCGACTACCCTGATAGGAAACTGGCTAAAGGAATGCCAAAAATTTGCACCATCTTTAAATATTTTGACTTATCATGGTACAAAACGCCAACTTACTACTACCTCGGCCGACTTAGTCATCACCAGTTATGGGCTGGTACGCCGGGAGTCGGGTAAATTCCAAAAAAGAAAATGGGGTCTTGTTATTATTGATGAAGCCCAAAACATAAAAAATGCAGATAGTAAACAAAGCAGGGCAGTAAAGGCATTGAAATCCGGTGCATCTATTGCTTTAAGTGGAACACCAGTGGAAAACCGGTTAAGTGAACTTTGGAGCATCTTCGATTATTTAAACCCAGCGTATTTGGGTAGTCAAGCTAATTTTATTCGCCGTTTTGCCATCCCCATCGAAAAATACCGTGACCATAAAAAAATTGATCTGCTTAAAAAGGCTACTGCTCCTTTTATGATGCGCCGGATGAAGACAGACCGCTCCATTATCCAAGATTTGCCAGATAAAATCGTAAAAAATGAATACTGTTACCTGACCAAAGAACAGACTGCCCTTTATCAGCAAATTGTAGATGCAAATATGCCGGATATCTCTGAAGCTGAGGGGGTTGCCCGCCGTGGACTTATTTTTTCCTTGATAACTTCTTTAAAACAGATCTGTAATCATCCCGTTCATTATACCAAAAAAGGAACTGTTCTCAGGCAGCATTCAGGTAAATCGGAGATGACCATTTCTTTATTGGAAAAAATTACCTCTTCGAGAGAAAAAGTGCTCTTGTTTACCCAATACAAAGAAATGGGAAATTTGTTAACACAATTAATCCAAAATGAATTTCAATTTGAACCTTATTTTTTTCATGGCAGCCTTCCGAGAAAAAAACGAGAAATGATTATCGAGGATTTTCAAAGCAATCATCATTCTCCGGTTATGATTATTTCACTGAAGGCAGGGGGCACCGGTCTTAATCTTACTGCTGCCACTAATGTGATACATTATGACCTCTGGTGGAATCCTGCGGTAGAAGACCAGGCAACTGACAGGACTTATCGCATCGGGCAAACAAAAAAAGTCATGGTACACAGACTCATAACCATCGGTACATTTGAAGAAAAGATTGATGAAATGATCAAGGCCAAAAAGGAGTTATCCAATTTAATTGTCTCCGGTGGTGAAAGATGGCTAAGTGAACTATCCAATCAGGAGTTAAAAGAAATATTCAAATTAGGTTAAATATTTTTATCTTTTATACGATTATACAATCAAATTTTTTGATTTGATCAGATTCTTAAATACTTTTAAAGACTAATTTATCTCCATCACAATAAACACAATACCCTCTTATCTATTTCCCCTAGTAATAACATAGATCGTATTCTCAAAATTGATTCTCAGTGGCCTGACCATGGGATAAATTTAGGGTATTATAGTGTGAATGTCAAATGTGAAGATTTGACCCCCTAGATTTTCTTAAATAAGGGTTTTTTCAATTTTAAACACTATCCTATTTCATTATTTAGTAGAATGCCTGTCAAACGGAGAACCGTTTTCTGTATCATTATTAAAATTTTGATTATTATTTATTTCAAATCTTCTAACAATTTCTTTAAAATCACAATTTGGTAATCTCTTATATAGTTTCATATCGTTCCATAATTGATTCCCATCTTTTATAGAAATATAGTTCTTTTTGTAACTCAAGTACAATATATTATCGGTGCGGATGTAAGGTAGTTTATTCTTTCCTACATATGGCAATATATCACTTAGATTATTACTTGCGAGAGTTCCCTTCTGTATTCTTGCTATGACAATAGCGGCTGCCTCACCCTTCCCTATTCTTTTAGGATTTTTTATCGAAATTAATTTACGATACTCATTAAACGCTTGATCAGAAACCATAATATTCTTTAACTTGAAACTTCTATTTAAAACTTGGGCAAGTAAATCATTAAAGAGAAAACGATATTGGGGATTTTGTATTTTATTTAATTCATCATAAACAGTTTGAGGAATAATAATCTGATTAGGAAAAAGATTTTTTACAACATCTAATCTTTTTACCCACAAAAAAGACGAGATGCAATCGGTATCAAACACAATTGGTAGTTTCAAAAATCTACTTCCTCCTCGCCTTCAGTTCCATTTTCATCAAAGAGGATGTTTTCAAAATTCCCATCTATTAATAATTCTTCAAATTTCCCATAAGAAATCATCTCCTTTTCTAACAACTCCTGCGCTAATTCTACATAATTTGTATACTTTACTGTCCCTTTTTCTTTTGTGTTTTTATAAAGAGATATGTCATATCCTAGTTTACTTGCTTTATCAATAATTCCATTTTTCATAAACTCTGCTTCTTTTTCTGAAATAATGTTTATTGACTTCAGTCTAACAAGCATCAAAGCATGACTAACCATAAAATAGTTCTCTAAATAGATTAAATCCCTTATATTTAATTTATTGCCATTTGTTCTTTTATTAATATAGTATTTTAATGATTCATCGGGCATTAGAAAATAAGAAGCAAAATAATTTGCTTCCACTTCGTTTTCATAATCACCATTATACTTATTTAAATTTATAGGACATATTTTACCATTCATTCCTTTGTCATATATAAAATGATAATATTCATGTGCAGCTGTAAATCTTTGATGACCAAACGAGCGGGAGGAATTTATTGCTATTAAACAAATATCTTCTTTTCTTAGAAAAAATCCTGAAATATTCCCTTTTAATTCTGTTATTATTATTGAGATTTTTTCTTTTTTTCTTAAAATTTTAAAAATATCTGCATCTATTGGCTCATTTAAATTAATGCCTAATTCATTCCTTGTTTCTAT
The DNA here is from genome assembly GCA_964404675.1 of uncultured Atribacterota bacterium. Lineage (GTDB taxonomy): Bacteria > Atribacterota > Phoenicimicrobiia > Phoenicimicrobiales > Stramentimicrobiaceae > CAZWUL01. Next base: position 5,451 of record CAYOLB010000039.1, read on the forward strand.
TGCTCTACTAATTGCTCTACTTTTTATAGATATATAATTACTCAACAATATCACTCCTTGATCAATTCATTCATTTCGGACAAATTATTTAGAAAAGTCTTTGTCCAAGCAATTGTTTTTAAATCTTCATTGCATAAATCTATGCCCCGAAAAGCAATTTGTATTTCAGGTTCCTCAATCTCATTACCAGACACAAAATAGTCAATTTTGTATCCGTATAGATTTGCAAGTTTTTCAAGTATATTTAAATTAATTTCTCTTGTTGCTGTTTCATAGTAAGATAATTGTGCCTTATTTATACCTATTAACTCGGCTACCTGTGATTGTGTTAATCCTGACTTTTTTCGAGCTTCTCTGAGTTTTATTCCTATGAATTTAAGCATAGAATTAGCCATTATTTATTCCTCCTTTTTATTTAACATTTATGTTGTATTATTGCTTTTTTATGCCATTATTTTAACATATATGTTATAAATATGCAACTATTTAATAATTTTAATGCATTTGTCATCCTAAATTAGAAACGGTATCCTTTTAGAAATACAATTGCCCTACCACATCTTAACATAGCCAGATAAGCATAATTATAGGTTACCTCTTCATCTATTTCTAAATTAGAGG
>CAYOLB010000040.1:0-3241 GCA_964404675.1 uncultured Atribacterota bacterium
ATAACTGATTTTTATATTTTTATGCTAATAGGCCATCTTTAGATCAGATATTTCAGACAAATAATAAAAGAGAAATGAAAATATACCAGGCAAATCAAAATTATGGCTACAACTTAAAAGAAATTGGGCACTGTCTTAGTTTGAATTATACAAACACCAGCAAGATCATCACAAGAGTTGCCGATGAAAAAGGAAACTGATAATTTAAAATCTAGCCCCTTAATAATTTTTCTTTTAATTGTATTAGACAAACAATATTTACAAGTGTTAGAATTAAAAGCAAAAATTGTTTCAGACTTACTATAAGTCAATCTTTTTATATTACAGAAAGAGGTATTTATGGCACTTATGAAGGCTGTTCGCCTTACTAAAATAGGAAAACCTTTGGAACTACAGGAAATCCCAATCCCTAAAACAGGGGAAAAAGAAGTGAAGGTACGTGTGAAGGCAGCTGGCATTTGTCATTCAGATGTTCATTATAGGGCAGGAACATCATCTGTGAGAGTACTTCCACGAACATTGGGACATGAAATTGCTGGAATTATTGAGGAAGTAGGTTCACAAGTTATTTCACAAAAAGTGGGTGACAGAGTTTGTATTTACTATCTGCTAAGCTGCGGTGATTGCTACTTCTGCACAAGAGGACATGAGCAATTCTGTCAAAGAGGAATGATGATAGGTAAAGATTGTGATGGCGGCTATGCTGAATACATCACTGTCCCTGCCCGAAATACTCTCATGTTACCAAAAGAAATCCCTTTTGAACAAGGAGCTATTATGATGTGTTCCTCAGCAACCTCTTTTCATGCACTTAAAAAAGCAAGAATTGAAGTTGGTGAAACAGTAGCTGTTTTTGGTGCCGGTGGACTAGGCATTTCAGCTATTCAATTAGCAAAATTATTTGGTGCACTTGAAGTATATAGTGTGGATATTAATGAAGATAAATTAAAACTAGCAGAAAAATATGGAGCCATTCCAATAAATTCCTCAAAAGAAGATCCGGTTTCCAGTATTTATCGGTATACTGATCAGAGAGGTGTGGATGTTGCTCTGGAAGTAATAGGACTTCCCGAGACCATGAGACAGGCTGTACAATCAGTCGGGATACTTGGGCGTGTTGCTTTGGTGGGCATTACAGATAGGCCGTTTGAGATTGATTCATACAAAGAACTAGTGGGGAAAGAGGTTGAAGTGATTGGTTGCGCTGGTCACCTATTAAAGGAATTGCCTTTACTTATAGAGTTTGCAAGAAAAAAGAAACTAGATTTGAATCATGCTGTTACAGAAAAAATACCTTTAAAGGCTGAACTCATTAACGAAGTGATGGATAAAATGGAAAAATTTGGTAATGAAGTACGTACGGTTATATGCCCTTAGAAAATTAAATAGGAGTCTTAAATTATAAATTCCCCCTCTATTTTTATCATCTTATCATCCCTCAACTGTTGTTTAATCGCCTTAATCCACTTCAAGGATTCCTGCCAGGACGGCAAAGACCTAAACCCATTGAAGGCCCCATTGAAATTGGCCATGAGCATAAAATACAATGACCATATAAAAGAGTTAAAAGAATATATCGAAGCAAATTTTGATTATGCAGTTGCATATATTAAAGAACATCTAAAAGGAGTGAGATTAACTAAGCCTGAGGGAACCTATCTAGCCTGGTTGGATTTCAGAGATACCGGGATGAACACCAAAGAGATTAACTCTTTTGTATTGGAAAAAGCAAAGATAACGGTTGATCCAGGAGAATGGTTTGGTACCGGAGGGGAAGGATTTGTCAGAATGAATCTTGCCTGTCCCAAATCAATAGTAACTGAAGCTATGGAAAGATTAAGAAAATTTTTTAATTCTTAGTTCACTTATGCTTTTATGCTTTATCACACTTTTTCTTTCAATAATTTTAGTGTTTACTTCAATTCTTATTGTTTCGGGTGGATTTTTTTCTATTCTTTCAACCAAACGTTTTAAAGCAATTCTTCCCATTCTATGTTTATAAACCATTACTGTAGTTAGTGGGGGGTCAAACATCTCGCAAAAAGGCATATCATCAAAACCAATTATGGAAATTTCTTCAGGGATTTTAATTCCAAATTCTTTCATAGCTTTAATAGCACCACATGCAATTATATCATTATCAGCAAACATGGCAGTAGGTAGGTCAGGTTTTTTACTAAGAATTGTTAACATATCGCGATAGGAGCCATCTATAGTTGATTCCAGGTGAAATACAAAATCATCTTTAAGCATTAATTCTTTATCTCTTAAAGCTTTTTTAAATCCAAACATTCTTTGATCAAAATTATTGATCCATATTGAACTATGTAGATAACCAATATCTGCATGTTTTAATTGAGCAAGATAACAGGTTGCTTGGTATGCACCATTAATATTATTTATAATTACAGTATCAATATCTTCGTTTTCAAAATAGCTATCCAATAACAGAAGTGGTATATTTAAATTTTTAAAAGGTCTTAGGTTTTCTTCAGTCATTTCAGTAGCCAACAACATAATACCATCAGGAGGAGTATCTTTTATAATATTAATAATCCTTGTAAGGTCGTCTTTATTCTCATCTATATAAGTTATGAGCAAATTATATCCCATTTTGCGTGCTTCCCTATCAATTCCTTCCATCAGGGCAGAAAAGAATGGAGTGTCTGAAACTACATACCCATGTTTTTTGTAAATAATAAAACGTATATTAAATTTACGATTAAAAGAAGATTTTGTTAAGAAGCTAACATTGTATCCCATTTGTTCAATTGTTTTTAATACTTTTGCTCGTGTTTGTTCACTCACACCCGGTTTGTTGTTTAGAACTATTGAAACAGCAGAAGGGGAAATAGATAATTTTTTTGCGATATCTTTTGCTTTTAATTTCATATACTTTCACCATCTATTAAAAGTTTTAAAAACTGTTAATAATTTAAGATTTATTAGTTATTTTATTTATTATAGAGTAAAAATACTAAATTTTCAATAAATAATTTTAGTTTATTATTTTTTTTAAATCATTCCAGTCATTATACAATAAAACTCAACAATGTTTTAACTAATTTTTTAAATGTCCTGAAATTTAAAAGACGATTATAAAAATAATCTGAATTCGACTTTTATATATTATATTAACATCATTATTATATATTATTCCAATTAATTTTTTAATCAAAGGTATTTATTATACGCTTTTTCAGTATATTCTGGGTTGAACCAATTAAATATTTATAATATT
>CAYOLB010000041.1:0-2477 GCA_964404675.1 uncultured Atribacterota bacterium
AAATAAAAATATAGTATTTGTAAAATAAAATAATAGGAGTTTAAAAACCTTTAATAAAAAATGAAGGATAAACTGAATTTAATTAAGAAAAAACCAAAATTGCTTCTTATTAATCCGTGGATATATGATTTTACTGCATATGATTTTTGGTCTAAACCTTTAGGTTTACTATATATTGCCTCTATGTTAAGAGATATAGGTTATCATATAGATTTTATTGATTGCATGGATCGCTATGATAGCGAGCTGCTGGCATTACAAAAACGCGTTATACCTGAAAACCATAGAAGAGGCACTGGGTCTTTTTATAAAACACCTATTCCAAAACCAAAGATATTAGAACATATACCTAGAAATTATAGCCGATATGGAATTACAGAGGAAATATTTTGTAATAAATTAAACAGGATAAAAAAACCAGATGCAATTCTGGTAACTTCAATTATGACTTACTGGTACCTGGGTGTGTTTAAAGTAATTGAATTAGTAAAAAAGCATTACCCTGACTGCCCGGTAATTCTGGGAGGTATTTATGCTACATTATGTTACAGGCATGCAATTTCCTTTTCAGGTGCTGATTTTGTTTTAAAGAACCATCAAATACCATATTTATTGGAATTATTAAGTGTAATTTGTGAAAAAAATTCATATTCAGGAGAATCTGAGAATAATTTTTTGCATTTACCCTCTTTCCCTTATCCTGCATGGGATTTATACCCAAATTTAGAATATATCTGCCTTATTACTGTTCGGGGGTGTCCTTTTCGGTGTAGTTATTGCGCATCATATTTATTAAATCCTAAGGTCGAATTTCGAGACCATTCTTCTATTGTAGAAGAGATTGTACAATGGAAAGAAGAAAAGAGTATTCATAATTTTGTATTTTATGATGATGCCCTTTTGCTTAATTCAGACACGCATTTCGTTCCATTAATGGAATTACTAAAAAGAAGAAATTTGGATATTAATTTTTATACCCCAAATGCCCTTCATGCCAGATATATTAAGCAAGATGTTGCCAGATTGATGATGGAAAATGGATTTAAAAAAATTTGGTTAGGTTTTGAGACATCTGATTTTAGATTACAGAAAAATACTGGTGGGAAGATTGATAATTCAGGTTTTAAAAAAGCAGTCAAAAATTTAATACAAGCAGGTTTTTTAAATAAACAAATATGTGCTTATATACTGGTAGGCCTTCCAGGGCAAAATTTTGAAAGTATTATAGATTCAGCGCATTATGTTATTGATGCAGGGGCAAAGCCTTATCTAGCCAAATTTTCACCTATTCCTGGTACAAAAATATGGAGCGAAGCGATAAAAGACTATGGTTTAAAGGAACCCGTTGATCCTCTCTGGCATAATGACGCCTTAATGCCTTATAATTCTCCCTATATAAATCAGGGTCAATACCAACAAATAAAGACATTGATACAAAATTTTAGATAATAATTAAAAATTATAATAATATAATTTCTAATAGTTTGTAATAACCATTGTTATTTGCTACTTAGGTTTGCTATAATAAAAACACTAATAAATAGAATTTATCATGTTAGGGAGGTGGATAACCAGAAATAAAATTTATTGGTTTAATGACAATATAATTATATCAGGATAAATATAAAAGGATACAAGCAATTATAAATAATTAGAACATTGCAAAATTGGTTGATGGTTCATAGTTATTTGGGAGGTTTTTAAATGGAATTGTTAAAAGTATCTTCAAAATCCAGCCCAAAAGCAGTTGCAGGTGCACTTTCAGGAGTTATTAGAGAGCAGGGGAAAGTTGAATTGCAGGCAATTGGGGCAGGAGCAGTGAATCAAGCAATTAAGGCAATTGCAATTGCCAGAGGATATACTGCCACTAGTGGTATTGATTTAGTTTGTATACCTGCTTTTGTGGATGTTGAGATTAATGGAGATGAACGAACTGCTATTAAATTTTTAGTGACCCCGAGCTAAAAAATAAGATAGTATGAATGTAGTATTAATGAAAATATTTAATTAATAAGCTACATTATTGCTATCGATTGATAAATTAAGGAGAACGTGTTATGCAGGAAGAGGATAAGAAGCTAAAAAATAATAAAAATAAAGAAGTTGAGAGCGTGCTTGAAACTAAGGATAACAAACTTAAAAAGGAGAAAAAGGAAAAAATTCAGCAGCACACTGCAACTACAGAAAATACTGGAAAGAATAATTTAGGTGAAATTAAAATTGCCCCTGAAGTATTAGCAACTGTTGTTAGCCGTATTGTTATTAATATCCAGGGCGTAGCAGGATTAATAGCCCATTCCAAAGGTGGTTTTGGAACTTTACTTGGTGTAAAAGAAATCGAGGAGGGAATTAAGATTGACCTCATAGATGACAAAAATATGTCTGCATATATTTCAGTAATTGTTGAATATGGTTCAGTGATTATCGATGTTGCCAAAAAAATACAATCAGTAGTAAAAGATGAGGTTGAAAACAAC
>CAYOLB010000042.1:0-10108 GCA_964404675.1 uncultured Atribacterota bacterium
CGGCAATAAACTCGAGCTTACAAGGAAGATAACCACCTGGATGGACGAGCCGAAGATTATTTTAGAGGATACTGTTGAAAATATCGGCGGTGAGACCTCGCCTCTTATGATCCTCTACCATGTAAATATAGGCTTTCCGGTCCTTGACGAAGGCTCGGAGCTTCTGGAATCACAGGCAGAGGTGACTCCCAGGGACGAAGAAGCAAAAAAGGGCCATGAAGATTTCAATAAGTTCTCATCTCCCATAAGGGACTATAAAGAGAAAGTATATTTTCACGATATAAGCGCAGACGGAGAAGGATATTCCAATGTTGCCATAGTAAATGAAGGTTTCAACAATGGAGAGGGTATAGGGTTCTGGATGAGATTTAAGAAAGATACCCTTCCGCTTATGACCCAGTGGAAGAATATGGGGATGGGGGAATATGTATGCGGCATGGAACCCTGCAACAATTATGTAGGGGGAAGAAAAGCAGAAAGGGAAAGAGGAAGCCTTAGATTTATAGAGCCCGGGGAGAGCATTGATTTCAGGCTTGAGTTCAATATCCTCAGATCAGTTGATGAAATACAGGCATTCAGGGATAGGTTTATGAAATAGTTAAATTAGGAAAACTAGTTGATAAATATATGTGAATTTAAGGAAATGTTTTTTAAAAGTTTCTCCCGAAGATTAGTTATCATTATTTTAAGCTCTGTAAAAAAATTAAAGTTATCTACAAGGTAAATATATATCTCGTTTAATACAAAAGTTTACCCCTGTATACCTTTTCTTAAGTGACTCATTAGCTACTTGGCAATTTTTCTATTCGACAAAATATTAATCATTTTTCTTATTTACTCTCGATTAGGTAAATGTAATTTTGTAAGTTGCGATTATTTCTGCTTTAGTAATTGCATATCTATAAAATAGGAGATAATTATTAAATTAATACTTATAAGTTTATATATACAATATTTGATTAATATTTGATTTATTTATTTATATTATATATAATATAAGTAAATATATATTATTATATATATTTATTAAAATAACTTATAATATGAGCAATAGATTAAATATAATTATTATAACAGTAGTAATGGCAATACTTGGAGTTATGCTTTTTGGAATATTAGGTTTCAACCCCTATTTCTCAGATATTTCATATGAAGGTAATCCATTTAATAATGGAAAAGTTAAGATAGAAGTTGATAAACCAGATCTGCAGACACTTAAAAATAATTCCCAGATAATAAAAAATGAAATATTATATGATGCCTGGGAAATTAAAAATACAGGTAATGCTAAAGGGTATATTTATATACGCAAAGTTCTGATAAAGCAGACAGGCGGAGCACATACATCTGCTGAAAAAGAAGCCGGAGATTTAAAAAATAATGGAGACCTGGATAAATATCTTAATTCTATATTCTTTATTGATTATGATAAAAATTTCAGATTAGATTCTAAAGATAAGGTTATCTATAAAGGATTATTAAACAAGATTCCGGAAAGTTTTTCTATTAATCTTCCTGTCGATGCAGGTGAATCAAATATTTTAATTGCGGAAATGTATTTTGCTGACAATCTCAGTAATATATGCCAGGGAGATACAATATCATTTGATATAACTTTCGAAATTAGCCAGAAGTCAGATTAAAATTACATTTCTGATATCTCAAATCAATAAAAATAATCAACTATCAATATTTATCTAATAGTATTAATACTGGTTTAAAATAATTATATAATTGTAATATAATTATAAAAAAAGTCCTTGACAATAATATATTATTATTATATTATCATAAAACAATAAAAATTAAATATATAATTATTAGCTAGGAATCCTATGATGATACGGGCGCCCATATCATAGGTGGAGCTAAAGGCGAGACCGAATAATTTTCGGTTTTTTTTGTTTTTATAGGAAATATTTATTAGAAAAAATAGAGATGGTTATAAAAATAAAATTAGAGTTTCTTTATTTTCATAAAAAGGAGAGCAAGGGGCAAAAAGACGCTTAAAATCTTTACTCTAGAAACGCTGGATTATTATTATAATAAAAATCAAAAAAAGGGGGGAAAATGAAGAAAATACTGATTGCTCTTATGAGTATTATAATAACTATTGGTCTTGTTGGCCTAGGGACCTATGCTGTATTTAGTGATGAAGACACAAGCGAAGATAACACTTTTGCAGCTGGAACATTACAGTTAAGTGTAGAAGGGGAGAGTGAAGCAAATGAGTCATACACCTGGGAAAATATTAAACCTGGAGAAAGCGCAGGATGGGAAGGAGTAACTTCTCCCTGGAGACTTGGTTTATATTGGGAAGTTAAAAATACAGGTACCCTGGATGGAATTTTAACTGTAAGTGTAGAAGATATTGTTGATGAATATTGGGATGGAACTGGCGATCCAGGTGATCTTAGCAGTCTTAATAGAATAGTTGCTGGATCGGGTGATCCTAAATTATCCACCCAGCTAAGACCACAGGTTCGTGTAAATGGTGTATGGAAGACCGAATCATCAGGTCTACATAACTTAAACCCGTTTACGATAGATTTAGATGCTGGTGAAACTGTTACAATAGCAATTGCGTGGGGTTTTCAGGAAAATGCTGGCAATGAATATCAGGGTGCTAAATCAACTGTTGATTTTAATTTCTCTATCGAACAAAAATAATTAGATAGCCCCTTGCTTTCTGATGTTTTATTTGTGAAAAATTATTATTTTTTAATATAAGAAATATAGAACTTTTTTCCGTTAAAGAAACTGAGGTAAAAAAGTGAAAAGATTTCTGATACTAGTTTTAAGTATTTGTTTATCACTTAGCTTACTAGGTTTTGCTTCAAAAGCTTATTTTAGCAATGTTGAAACTTCAGATAGCAATACTTTTATGGTGGCTGTGTGGGACTCAACCCAAGCAGTAATTACATTGTTAGGAGATGAGACAGTAAACCTTAATGTAGGTGACTCCTATGAAGATGCTGGTGCTACCGCAACAGATGATGTTGATGGCGATATTACTTCTGACATAGTAAAGGGCGGAGATACTGTTGATACAAGCCAGGCAGGAACCTATATTATAACCTATAACGTATCAGATTCTGCTGGAAATGCAGCAGATGAAGTAACCAGAACAGTTGTTGTAGAATGATAACGGTATTAAACTAAAAATACAGGGAGAATTAAAAATATATTTTATTTAGATTTTTGAATATATCTATAATAAAATATCTATTAAGTTTAAATAAAAAGGTAAAATAAAGCTATAGTTAGAGAAAAAAGTTGAAAGTATTAAAGAAAATATTTGAATGGATTGGAATAATAATAATTATTATATCAATTCTACTTATAGCTTTTGTTCTAATAGGTCCAAGGTTTGGCTGGGAAGCGCATCCCATTCTTTCTGGGTCAATGGAGCCTGTCTTAAATGTTGGAGGAGTAATTGTTACAAAACCAGAAAAAATTCAAAATATTGAAATTGGTGATATCATTACTTTTGAAGTAGATGCAGGGTATAAAGTAACTCACAGAATATCAGATATTGAAATAATTGATGGAAAATCTTGGTTCCAAACCAAGGGAGATGCAAACCAGGAACCAGATTTCAATTTAGTTTCTTCCGAAAAGGGCATAATGCGAAAAGTTGTTTTTCATATCCCCTACCTGGGATTTGCGTCAGTTTTCATGCAAAAGAAATCGACATTTATCTTATTGATTGCAATCCCAGCTCTGGTTTTAATTGGTATTTTTAGTCATGACATATGGAAAGGTATTAAGGAAGTTAAAAAAGAAAGAAAATCTAAAAAATCAAATTCTATACAAGATGATAATAATTAAAAATTGCTTATATGTTTTTATAGAATATAATATAAAATATTTATCATAATAATTACTTATAATATAATATATTTTTAAATATATTTATTAATTAAAATAAATAATATTATTAATATTTTAAATATTGCAAGCTAAAAATAAGTAAGAGGTTTTATATTTAGATGAAAAAATTAATAATAACAGTAATGGTTTTATTAATGGCCTTAGGTCTTTTACAAATGGGAACATATAGTGTTTTTGCTACACCAGAAATTACAGATCCTGGAAGACTATCTCTTAATGTGTTTGGGAAAAATACATTTAATGAGGCATATTATTTTAGCAATATAAAACCTGGAGATTCAGTAGGATGGGGTGGGTCCAGTAATGAAAACGGGATGTTCTGGAACGTTAAAAATACCGGTACTATTGATGGATCTATTGTAGTAAGTGTTGAAGATATAAAAGATAACGGTTCCAATCTATCAACACAGATAATGACGCAGTTATGGATTAATGGTCTATTGATATCGGAGTCTTCAGATATTGAAAGTTTACCAGTTTATCAAAAAAAGTTAGCTTCTGGAGAAGAGATAAAAGTAGATATTGCATGGAAGTTTAAGGAAACTGCGGAAAATGAATACCAGGGAGCTAGCACCAGGCTCAATGTGAAGTTTAATCTAACTGGTTCTCCTCCGGATATACTAACTGCTTCACCTACGGATATAAATACAGAATCATCTGAGGGAATTGAAGGCATTAGCGTACTTTCATTGACAGGGCCAAATAACATAATACCTATTATTGGTGTTATAACGCTTTTAATTGGATTAATTATCATTATATTTTATTTTAAAAGAAAAATATGGAATAGATTAAAGTCTTGGTTCCCAAAAATATATAAGCATAATCTATAAACGTCGGTATATTACTCAAACGACTTTAAAAACATGTCCCGGAGATATAACAGTTTCTCTTAGTATCTTTTTTCCTGTCTTTCCAAAGATGTCTGATATGGTCTCCAGACTGCAGTAGCTGTCTATGTTAAGATTCACAATGGAATTTATCTTGTTTTTTATCTGAGTACTTATCCTTACCAGGGATATCCTGGATCTGAGCAGTATTTTATTTTTCATGGTATCTTTTAACGGTGCATAGGCTGCCGGAAGCATATCTGATTTTAACATGTAAGCCAGTACCTTAGAGTCAATCTTGTCAGTCTTTATTCTGCCTTTCCCTATAATCCTTGTCTTCAACGGATGGGCAAGCACTATGATATCTGCCGCTTCTTCTCTTGCATGGTAGCAGTAGGGCCAATTGTATGAGGCCTCCATGGCAACGGAGAGCTCGTCTTTTCTGCCCTGGCCTTAAGATTATAAAATATATCCTTTGCTCTTGATCCTATTTTAGCTCTTGATAAAATCTTTCTGTCTTCTCATAAAACAGTTGTAAAATACTTTTTTTGTGTAAATCTAATCCTATGTATCTAACTGTGTACCTCCTTTGTATGGACTTATTTTATTGGTAAAATAAATTTTACCACAGGCCTCTTACTAGTCATTTTTCTAATATATACATTTATCATATTATATATAATTATATATTGAAATTAATTTATATATGTATTATGATTATTATTAATATATATAATGATAATAAATTAATTATAACTATAATATATTTTTGGGCTAATAATTAGAAGTAAGAATTTAAAATTTTAAAAAGTGGATAAGTAAATGAAAAACCTGAGTAACGTAGTAGAAAAAAAAGATAGGTGCTTCAAGAAAGATATAAAAGAACTTGAAGATATTTTTAAGGATTCGAATAACCAGGACAAAATAGGGGAAATCCTTAAGGAAAAAGGTTATATAAATAAAGCACAATTGGATCAGGCTCTTGATTTTCAAAAAGAAAAAGGCGGAAGGCTTGGATGGATTCTTTTAAGCCTTGGATATATAAAAAGGAAACAGTTTTTTGAGGTAGTTGCATATAAATCTGGAAAACCTTTTGTGAGCTCTTATATAAATGAGCTGATAAAGAGCATTGACAGAAGACTTGTTAAAAGAATATCAGCGATTGAAGTCATAAGATTCCAGACTATTCCCTATAAAGTAGAAGAAGGAATATTGACGGTTCTAACAGCTTATCCAGGTAACTATAAAACAATAGACTTTTTAAAAAAAAGATTTAAGGTAAAAAATATTGAAGAGCTAATAATAACAGATAGTGATATTAATGATATTACGAAAAAAATCTATAAAAATCCATTATCTGAACTAACCATTATGGGGCTTTTTAACAGAAACCCTGAAGAATCTGCATACAAGAGACTGGATAAGAAAATGGTTGCTCTTGTGTCTATTCTGGTTGTTTTAATTGCAACATCATTATATATCTATCCGATATACACGCTGATAGCACTCTTCGGAATTATACAGGTATTTTATCTATCCTCAATTTTTTTTAAATTGATTGTCAGTATTTTTGGTTCAAAGAATAGATTTAAGAACCGGAAAGGATATGAAAACAATTATTTGGATATTAAAGAGTATCCTGTTTATACAATACTTGTACCACTTTTCAATGAACCTGAAGAAGTTATAAAGAATCTAATAAAATCCATAAAGAATATCGACTACCCGGAAAATAAGCTTGATGTTATATTTCTTTTTGAAAAATACGATGAGATTACATTAAATATTGCAAAAAAATGTAAGCCGCCTGACAGCTGGAGATTCTTTATAGTCCCCAATGGTACTCCGACGACTAAACCAAAAGCATGCAATTATGGTCTTTATTTTTCAAGAGGCAAATATCTGGTAATATATGATGCTGAAGACCGGCCTGAGAAAGATCAATTAAAGAAAGCCTTATACTCCTTTATGATTAACGGCAGAGAATATGCTTGCTTTCAGGCATATCTTAATTATTACAATAAAGATGAAAATTTCCTGACAAAAATGTTTACCCTTGAATATACTTACTGGTTCGATTACCTTCTAAGCGGTCTTCATTATCTTAAATTGCCGATTCCTCTTGGAGGTACCAGTAACCATTTTAGAACTGCCGATCTCTTAAAAATATCAGGATGGGATCCTTTTAATGTTGCGGAGGACGCTGACCTCGGGATCAGGTTCTTTGCTGAAGGTAAAAGGGTAGGCATAATCGAATCCACTACTTACGAAGAAGCGAATTGTAAACCCATCAATTGGATAAAGCAGCGTTCCCGATGGGTAAAAGGATATTTGCAGACTGCTATTGTCTATAATAGGCATCCTGTTAAAATGATAAAACAAATAGGTTTTATGAAATGGTTATCTTTTCAGATGATGATAACAGGAACACCTTTAACTTTCCTTATAAATCCTATTATGTGGATATTTTTTATTATATGGATGACAACCGGTCAGGGGATGCCTGGTTTAAATCTTCCAGAGCCAGTAGAGATTGCTGGAATAATTAGTCTTATTGCAGGGAACTTTGCCATGATAATGTTAAACTTTATTGGTGCTTTTTCCAGGAAATATTACAGATTGCTTTCATATTCATTCCTTAATCCTGTTTATTGGATGATGCATTCAATCTCAGCTTACAAAGCTTTGTGGCAGTTGATATCCAAGCCATATTATTGGGAGAAAACTAAACATGGCATAAGTTCTTTAAAATACGATACTAACAATTGAATTTAAAAGAGTTTTTCTTAGAAAATCCAATTAAGATAAAAAAAATGATCTAACTAAACATCAATCTAATACTATTTTTTGCTAGATTTACCCAGTCTGTATTCCCGGGGTTTTGCAGGCATATTATAGAAAGACCGATCATCAGAGAAAATATAATTATAGCAGCATCTTCTGGCTTAACATTATTATTAATTATTTTTTTATTTCTACTGAGAATTCTGGTTACAAAATTTAAATAGTTTTTCTGATCATTAATTATATATTTTTTTAAATTGTTATCCCTTAAAGCCAGTATATTCAGTTCTAAAAAAAGGGGAAGCTCTTCTTTGGACTCGTTAAATATCTTTTTTGAATACTCGAAAACTTTGAAAAAAAATTCCTCAATATCAACTGGTTCCTCTTCAGAAATATCTAATTTTTTAGGCATCTCGGCAAATTTGGCGGTCCAGTTACTATAAAGCGCTGCAAGTAAGCTATTTTTGCTTTTAAAATGATGGTAAAAAGCTCCTCTTGTCAACCCGGCATTCCTGCATATATCGTCAATGGTAGTATTATCAATACCATGTTTTCTAAAGGAATCCTGTGCAGATTTAAGAATCTTTTTTTTTGAATATTTACCTTTCTCTCGTATTTCCATAGTTTGAAATCTAATAATTAATTCAATTTATTATTACAAAAAATATTATAAATTAAAATAATATTTTTAAGTATATTTCTAGAATATTCTTTAATTATATATTTATATAATTTTTCTAAATACTGCAAATGGGAAAAACAGCTATAACAAAATTTAAAAATATAAAGTTAAAATACCAGGCTTTTCCCAAAGAACATTATTATTGAAATAAGTATAATAACTATGTTCATTGCTCTAGCATGTAGTAAAATAAATATTATTTGAAAAAGATGTCTCAATTTAAATTAAAATATAAATAAAATATGTCTAAAGCTTGAAATTTTGGGAACAATATATTATTATAAGTGTTTGTATTATAGATTTCTTACAATATTTATAAATATTGTAGAAATTAAATTATTTTAGAAGCAAAGAAGTCTTTTCCGAAATTGGACGCTTGGGAGAGGCAGAGCTAGTAGCGTAACCGGCTAAAAGCCGGTTTTTTTATTTTATGAACTATTTTTAGGAGGTAAAAATGACGTACATCATGAAAAATTTTGCCAGGTTTATTACTGTGTTTATTGCAGTGATCGCTCTTATGCTATTTTTTATGCCAGTAGGTAAACTTCATGCAGATATATCCGGGAACATAGAAATAAATAACGGGGATGTTTATACCCTGGATAGAACTGTAACCGTAACAGTAAGAAGGGATAGCTCTCGCCCAAGAAGTCATTGGGTACAATTATGGGAATCTGGTAAATGGACTGAAACAGTAGAATTTCATTATCTTGGGTCAAATGAAGAAAATTTTAGCTTTACATTTACCCCCGGCGATGACAGCAAGACTTTATGGGCTGCTTTTTCGTTCGGGGGTGTGACATATCACAACAATACATCTGACAGTATAATAATCGATACCACAGATCCGGTTGCTGAAGCTGGAGGTCCTTATACAGGTGATGAGAAAAACCCTGTTTCATTTGATGGCTCGGGAAGCAGTGATGCGAATGGTATAGTAAAATATGAATGGGATTTTGGCAGTGGATTTTCCGATTTTGGCGCTACACCGCAAAATACCTGGGATGATCCTTTCACGGGGCAGGTAACTCTAAGGGTAACAGATGCTGCCGGGCGGCAGAGTACCGATACAGCAGATGTGACAATAAACAATGTCCCGCCTGTGGCTGATGCAGGAGGACCTTATTCAGGCGATGAGGGCAGTGATATCTCTTTCAGCGCCTCTGGGAGTACCGGACAGGGATTAACTTTATTTGAATGGGATTTTGGATCAGGTTTTGAAAGCCTTGGAGAGGCTTTTACAAAAAAGTGGGATGACAACACCAGCGGTACAGTTACTTTAAGGATAACAGATGAAGACGGAGAGACAGCAGAAGATACGGCAGGTTATACTGTAAATAATGTATCTCCTGTGGCTGATGCAGGAGGTCCCTACAGCGGCCTTACCGGAGATGAAATTAATATAAGCGGTTCTTTTACCGACCAGGGTAGCGCAGATACCATAACCCAGTGGGAATGGGATATGGATTATGATGGTTCTATCTTTAATATAGATAAGACCGGCCAGGACATAACCGGCCAGTGGGCAGATAACGGCACATATACTATAGCACTGAAGGTTACAGATGACGATGGTGCAGTATCCGTCCCCGACACTGCAGAGGTGACTGTAAATAACAGAGAGCCTTCAGCAGATGCAGGAGGACCCTATGATGTAGATGAAGGATCATCGGTTGCCCTTGATGGTTCCGGATCAGGAGATGCTGACGGAATGATATCTGAGTATGCATGGGATCTTGATAATGACGGCGTATATGATGATGCGACCGGACAGGACCCGGTATTTGATGCATCATCCCTTGACGGCCCGTCAACAGTGAATATATCTTTAAAGGTAACAGATGACGATGGTGCTGCCGATACAGAAGATTCCACCATAACAGTTCATAATGTATCTCCCTCGGCAGATGCAGGAGGA
>CAYOLB010000043.1:0-3951 GCA_964404675.1 uncultured Atribacterota bacterium
TTTGTCTTTCATTCTTTTTGACATTGACAATAAAAGGTGCTACACTTTGAAATTAATTGTATAATTAATACCTAGTAATAACTTGAAAAGCAACCATCGCAAGTGTTTTCAAGATATTTTATAAAAAATGTTAATGGAATATAATAGATGGTAAAAAGTTAAATACACTTTACCTTTATTACATATTTTTTATAATAACTTTTTTATCCTCTAATATTTGTGATATTAAGAAAATTTTTATCTTGACATATTCAAATCAATATTTAATTATTTTTTAAAAATAATATTATGCTAATCTAGTTCGTTCAATTTAGCATTTAAAATAAGTAAAGGGGGTGTTAACTATACAAAAAATCTTGAAAAGGTATTTGTGCCTTATTTAATTTACTTTTACTAAAAATGCATTCTTATATTTTAATTTTTTAATTAAGGAGATGAAAAAAATGGATGAAAATGGAAGAGGACAATGGCAGTCAAGAGCAGGTTTCATTGCTGCTGCTGCTGGTTCAGCAATAGGTTTAGGTAATATATGGCGTTTTCCATTTATTACTGGTAGGTACGGTGGTGGGGCTTTTGTTTTAGTTTATATTCTTTTACTGATATTTATAGGCTATCCGGTAATGACCTCTGAGCTGTTATTAGGACGTAAAACTCAAAAAAATCCTGTTGGTGCTTATAAGGCACTTGCTCCAGGAACTCCATGGGTAATTGTTGGGTTTATGGGTGTTCTGGCTGGTTTTATCATCCTCTCTTACTACTCAGTAGTCGCTGGCTGGTCGCTATCCTATATCTTTAAATCCGGTGCTTATATGGCTGCAGGTTCTGATTCTGCTAATATTTTCGTAAGTTCTATTACTTCAACCTTTGGCGGAATATTTTGGCATACTTTATTTATGCTACTTTGCATTGGTATTGTCTATGGCGGGATTGAAAACGGGATTGAAAAATGGTCAAAGATCTTAATGCCAGTATTGTTGTTGTTACTTATTATCTTGATTGTCCGTTCAGTTACCCTACCAGGAGCAGGAGAGGGATTATCTTTCTATTTAAGACCTGATTTCAGCGCATTTAATGCTGAAGGTTTCTTAGCAGCTTTGGGGCAGGTTTTCTTCACTTTGAGCTTGGGTATGGGTTGTATGATAACCTATGGTAGTTATCTAAAGAAAGATGAAGATATACCACTAAATGCTAAATATGTAGTTACCTTTGATACGATCATTGCTTTATTGGCTGGTTTCGTTATCTTCCCGGCAGTTTTTGCTTTTGGTCTAGAACCAGCAACAGGTCCAGGGCTTACATTTATAACATTACCCGCAGTTTTTTCACAAATGGGTGCTGCTGGTCACATTTTTGGTAGTATATTCTTTATCCTACTAACTGTGGCTGCCCTAACATCAGCAATTTCTCTACTGGAAGTTGTTGCAGCTTACTTTATTGATGAAATTAAATGGAGTCGTAAGAAAGCAACAATTGGTATGGGAATAGCAATTTGGATTCTTGGTATCTTCCCTTCACTGGGATACAGCACTTTGTCCCACGTAAAACTAATAAAGGGATTTGATATTTTAGACTCCTTTGACTTCTTTGCCAATAATATCCTATTACCTTTAGGTGGTTTGCTGATAGCTATCTTTATTGGATGGTTCTGGGGTACTGACAAGGCTCTGGAAGAAGCAAACCATGGAGCAGGCACAAAAATTGGAACAAGTTACTCTTTCTTGATTAAATACATAGTTCCAATTGCAGTATTTATTGTATTTCTAAATAGCATTGGAGTACTTGGATAAAAATCAATTTACTGAATGAATTAGTGGTAATTATTAAATTAAAAACCCGGAAGTTTTTTGATTTCCGGGTTTTTATAATTATCAAGAAACCATATTAACTAGCGTATAATTCCAAATATTTATATTATTTATAATTTTTCTTAAAATCTATATACCATATACTATATTTTTATATTATTTAAATACTTATTCATTTATTCTTTTACCAATAATATTGGTAGTTCTAATTTTAAGTGCCAATAAATTCTAGCGATTTTTTCTTTAGTGTTTTTTAATACTTCAGTAGGTGTCAAATTCTGATCTTGAGAAGCAACTTCTTCCTGGGTTAATGATATAATCTTCTCGCTTCCTATTCTTAAGTTGCTTTGCTCTTCGGCTGAATGTATTGCTATCTCATATGTCTCCAGATTAAGTCTTAAATTTTTATCTAGTTTTGATTTCACACCTTCCATCTTCTCACAGAGCAATTCTTCTTCTCTGCCGGTAAATTTTAGAATCTCTTCATTGTTGAGAAATATTTGAGCAATCATTTCATCATTATCCGTTCTATTGCATTCTCCTCTAACAGTAATATAGTTAGTGGTTAAACGTCGATTTATCTCAATTCCATTTTCAATTAAATACTGTTTTACATTTTTAAGTCTAACCTCTATATCGGGATGTGTTTGGAAAATACCCAAATTTTGTCCTGGTTTTAATAATTGTTCACTGCCTACTCTTTCAAAGTAAGTCAACAATGCTATTGGGTGGTAATTCGTACTCTTCTTTAGTAACTCAAGGGCTGTTAAATCAGCCTCTGCTTCATACTCTCTACGATAATTATTTAGCACCGTAATGGTTGTTAGTTCTCCCAGAAGACCTATCGTCTCATCTCCAGTTAATAATACTGCAAAAAGTTCTACTAATTTCATCTTGCGATTGTCCTGCATCTGTTTTATTGAGTGCTGGTGAATAATATGCCCCATTTCATGGGCAATTATCGCTGCCAATTCATCATCAGAATGAACATGGTCAAATAAATCAGCAGTTAAATAAATAAATCCGCCTGGGAGAGCAAAAGCATTTGGCCCTTCCCTATCAATAATATTAAATTGATAATTTATCTGTTCAATCCCGGAAATCTCTTTTAAATCTTCACTTATGCGATACAACTTTTCCAGAATTTCTTCATCTTCGATTAAATCATATTGATTTTTAATCCTGGTGGCTATCTTTTGGCCAATTTTTTCTTCCTTTTTATAATCACGATCTGAAGCAAGTACAGAAAGATTTATAACTAACATAACAAGAAAAACAATAACAAATATTCTTTCTATCTTTTTATTTATTTTGTACCTTACTATCATAAAAGTAATTATCCTCAAAACCATTAATCATAATTGTTCTGAAATCAAGTTTACCGCCCTATCAAAAGCCTTTGAAAGATCTTCTTCCTTGTTTAGTCTACCTGCTGCCAGAAAATTTGAGCCTCCACCTTTCCCATTAAATTCACTCATTATTTGTCTTATTAATTCTCCCATATTAATAGTAAAATCTCTTGAGCAGGCAATAATTATAACAGTCTCTGGATCTTTTGTTCCAAGAATCACAATGCATTTTTGCTCATTTATTATCAATAAAGCCAATTGTCGAAGAAAGGACTCGGATCTTTCGTCAAATAGCTTATTTATAATATAATAACCTTTTACCTGTTGAATATAATTATTTTTCAATTCCCTTGCCTGGTAACTGATTAATTCTTTTTCTATTTTACGATATTTACTAATTAGTCTTTTTTGTTCAACAGATAACTGATTGACTTTTTCTTCTAATTGATTAACACCTGTTGTAAAGGAATTAGAAAGTCTTTTAGTAATCCGATGTTTGTTTTGGTAATCAGAAAATGCACGATAACCACAAATAAAGGATAACCGAGTCTTATCCTTGCGATTTTCCCAACCAATTATCTTAATAATTGCAATTTCTGCTGTAGTATTACAGTGCGTTCCACCACATGCAGTACAATCGATTCCTGCAATTTCTACGATTCTTAATTGTTCCTGCAATTTTTCGTGTTTCTTTCTTAATTCTAGGTATATCTCATTTTTATCTTCTGCATAATATTGATAAATCGGCTTGTTCTGATAGACTATAGCATTTGCCATTTCTTCTATTTTCTCTACTT
>CAYOLB010000044.1:0-6019 GCA_964404675.1 uncultured Atribacterota bacterium
CATGCCAGGGAATACTGTCATCAATATCTGCTATAAATCTAGCTATCTGTCTTAGTTCATCACTATTATCATTGTAGCCGGGAATAATTAAAGTTGTTATCTCAATCCATATCCCCAGTTGATAGTATAGTTTTATACTATCCAGTACAGGCTGTAATTTAGCACCACAGACATCACGGTAAAATCTTTCATTCATGGCTTTTAAATCTATATTTGCTGCATCAAGATAAGGTGCAATTTTTTTCAGTGCTTCAGAACTAATATAGCCATTGGTAACAAAAATATTCTTTATACCTTTTTTGTGAGCAATTTTAGAAGTATCATAAGCAGTTTCATAAAAAATTGTTGGTTCAGTATAAGTATAAGAAATTGATAAACAATTATTGTTTAGCGCATCTTGCACTATATTTTCAGAGGAAATATCTTCTCCCTTAATAACATCTCCCTGTACCTGGGATATAGCCCAATTCTGACAGTGCAAACAATGAAAATTACATCCTATTGCCGCAATTGAATATGAATTAGAACCAGGATAAAAGTGGAATAATGGTTTTTTTTCAATAGGATCAATATGAGCAGCAATTAATCTCTGATAGTTTAAACTGTACAAAATACCGTTTCTATTTTCTCTTACCCGACATATCCCTCTTTTCCCCGGTAAAATCTCACATTGATGAGGACATAGTTCACACCTGACCTTACCTTCCTGTAAAATCTTATAGAACATTGCCTCTTTCATTTTTACAATCACCTCTATCTTACTCTAGATTCCCAGAGCTAATCTCTCTGCCAAAAATTTTGGAAGATTTGCCCTGCTAATTTTATCCTGTGCCTTGTAAATTGGATAATCAACTCTCTTGATATCTACAATAAAATGGTCAGTATCAAAAATTGCAAAGCTTGCCTGCGGGTTCCCATCTCTTGGTTGTCCGACGCTTCCGCAATTAATTATATAACTATGATCCGGACGAATAAGTATGCTGGCGCCATCAAATGCACTAGTATATTGCACAACTTCGTTCTTGCGATAAAATGAAAAATACCCGGCAATATGGCTATGTCCTATAAAATATATTTGAAAATCAAAAGCATTAAAAATTTCTTCAGCAGTCTGTTTGTCCAGGATATATTCCCATAAGGGCTGCCGTGGACTACCGTGCACTCCTAAAACATCTTGATAAATTGTAATTTTCTTACCTAATCTTCTAAGATAAATAAGATCCTGTTCTTTTACTTTCTTCCTGGTCCACTCAATTGCTCTTCGGGCATAATCATTAAAATAGTTTAAATCTAATTCTCCGGTCAGAGCACCTTCATGATTTCCCTTAATACAGGGAATATCCCATTCTCTAATTTTTTCGATACAATATTCCGGGTCTGCTCCATACCCAACAATGTCACCTAAACAAACAATTCTATCAACATCTTTTAATTCATTAAGAACTACCTGTAAGGCTTCCGCATTACCATGAATATCAGAAATAACTCCGATTTTCAAAATAGGTACCTCTTTTCTCATGTTTAAAATATTTATTCATCTCAGAAAAACTAAGCAATTCCAGTAAATTCTTGCATCAAAATATTTTACAAAACAAGTGAAAAGAACCTTTCAAATAACTCCCTATACCATCCTTTACAAATAATATGATGATTAGCAATTGATTTTTCTAAAATATCGACAACCGGTTTTTTAAAACTGACCTGTAATTGGCTGCGGCATAGAGTAGGTAATTCCAAATTATCTGTTAACTCTCCTTCTTCCAAAAAATAATTATCTACATTTCCATTTATCTTAAATATAGTTACTGGACCCTTTTTTACCTTACCCCTGACTGCTATTCCCATACCTGATTCAAAATGAGTTTTGTATTCATAACTTTCGCACATATTAATTGGTATAGTGCAATGGCAAAAAATAATATCATTTCTTTCCTGGTTAATACAGGAAAGATTTGCTATAAAAGTAGGCTGCTCTGTTAATTGATTAGCAATAATCATTGAAATAAGGGCAGGGACATCTCCTTCACAACCAGCTATTATTCCCTCTTTATTTAATAAAGACAAAGCTAGACAACCAGTATTTTTATAAAAATCCAATAAATCAAAACAGCGAACAGTAATGGCATTAAAATTGTATTCTTGGGTCAAGTTCTTTAATCCCTGATAAATTCTCAGCGATTGCTGTATTACATTCTTTTCAAAGCCTTCAGGTTTTCTGATTATATCAGCTGGGATATCTTTATCATTTACCTGGTCAATGTGTCTAATCATTTCTTCAATAGGAATATCATAAATCCTTATTCCCAGTTTCTTTCTAACTATATTATAATCCGCTCCACTGGCAATAAGCCAATCAGAAGGTTTACCAAGAACGCCAACCCGAAAACGACGGCAACTTTTTTTTGCCTCCATGGCCTTCTTGAAGTTTTTTATTTGATTTGCAATCGAATCAGCTGAACCATGCAATATTATAACCTTCTCTCCTCTTTTCTGAAGGTATTCTTTTATTTCCAGTGCTGCTGGTAACGAATTATACAAACAGCTCGCAATAAGAAGATAAGGAGACGGGAACTGTTGATAGATTCTCTTGAACTTTTCTTCTACACCCCCGGATTTAATCATAAGAATTGGAAGAAATGACCCTCTTTTAATATCACCCAAACTGATATCAACCATTGATTCACCCAGGTATTCTTCAATAGAAGCAAGAAATGGCTTTAATGAATCATTGATAAGACTACTGTCATGGACTTCTGAAATCAAATGATAAATTCCAATTTTCAAGATTGCTCTCCATTCTGTTATGATAGATATTGTAAGAAATAGTAAATTATTTTTTAGAATTCCCAAAACCTATTTAAATTTTTGGAAGAAAATTATAAATATTATATTTATTCACCCATTATAGCAATGGCGGTACCGCCTCTTCCAATATGAACACTTAAGGCTGGAGAACCTTCAGCAATATATATTTCAGCTTTTGGGAAACGGGACTGCAATTCTCTTTGATACCACTTTGCTAATTCAATATCCTGAATATGGGCAATTCCAAAACAGGGATTCTGCACACTTTTAGCAAACTGAGTTGATAATTCTAAAGTTTTATCCAATAAACGCTGATAACCGATTACTTTGGCTGCCTCTTCAAAAGCCCCTTCACTGTTAAGGCTAATAACTGGTTTTAAATGCATCATTGAACCAATTATTCCTTTAACTCTATCCAGGCGCCCACTCCTAACCAGATATTTTAATGTTGGAATACTGACAAATAGCTTACTTTTTGCTATATGATGCTCCAATTTTTCAACAATCTGGTTCAGTGTAAAACCTGCATCTATAAGATGTGCAGCCTTTAATACTAGTAAACCCAGGGAAACAGTACTTGTCCTGGCATCTATTACTTTAATCTTATCTTTATACTGACTTTTTTTGCTGGCAACACAGGCAGCCTGATAAGTACCGCTTAGCTTCCCTGAAAGGTGAATAGAAATGATTGCTTCACTTTCCTGGCCAGCTTGCCGGTAGGCATCTTCAAAATACTGATAAGGGGGTTGTGAAGTGCTTACATGATGATTGGGTTGTTCCAAATAGTTAACAACCTCGTTTGTAGAGATGTTTATTCGGTCTAAAAAGCTTTGTTGATCAATATGTACCGCAATAGGAACCAGTTTAATTTGATATTTCCTGATTAAATCATCCGGTAAATCACATGTTGTATCAACTACCAGGGAAATCCTTTGCTTTTCTACCTTTTTATGAAAATTTTCTGTCTGCTCCCACATGTCATCTACCTTGGTCTCTAAAATTTTTCCCATAGAGCCAACCAGTGAAAAGACGAAATCAGGTTGATTGGTATGGATATGGACTCTGATTTGTTCATCAGAACCGGCAATTACCTGTGAATCTCCCAAATCAACTAACCTTTCCCTTATTAATTCTTTATCTAATCCTTTCCCTTCGATAAAGCACTCAGTACAATAACGGTATTCACTTCTTCCCTTGGAATAAGAGACAGTTTTCTCTGCCGAACCAGCAGGAGATTCTTTCTCTTCTTTTTTTATTGTTGCTAGTTTCCCATATTCAATGAAATCCACAATGCCTTCCAGCAAGTTTACAAAACCTTCTGCTCCGGCATCAACAACGCCTGCACTTTTTAATATTGCCAGTTTTTCAGGTGTCTCACATAATGATACTCTAGCTTTTTTAAGAGATCTTTTAAACAACTCTACAAAATCTGGTGTTTTATGGGCTAATCTGTTAGTATAATGTGCCCAGTCTTTCATAACCGTAATGATAGTGCCTTCTTTGGGATTGGCTATTGCCATGGTAGCCTGCTCTACTGCCTGCACTGCTGCCCTTGAAAAAGCGACTGTTGTTAGACGACTCATCCCTTTAGTTGCCTCAGCAAGTCCCTGAAAAAACTGCGCAAGGATAGCTCCGGAATTACCTCTTGCACCTGTCAAGGCTGCCTTGGCAATGCGTTGAACCATCTCTTCAAAAGAACTCTTTTGATAATTCTTCACCTCAGTTACAATATTATTCATGGTAATAACTAGGTTGGTTCCGGTATCACCATCAGCAACGGGAAATACATTTATATCATTGAGATGATTTTTGTTTTGTCTTATCCTTTGAGCAGAAGTAATAATGAATCTTTTAAAACGTATCCCATTGATATACTTAATTTGTATTCTCATATCTTTTCTTATCCTCTTTTATTAATCTAAAATTTTGGATAAAAGACTATATCTTTATTATATCCCATTATATATTCAATAACAGTTTTTTTGCTAACTAAAAATATGATAACAGACAGACCCATCAAAATGCAAAATAAGGCACAAGGTCATTTCTATCAACTGTCTTAATGGTAATAGAAGAAAGACAATTTTGCAATATGTGATAATAAAATACTTAATTGATTGTTAAAGTCATAGAGGTGTTTTCTATAGAAATTTTTCTGAAGAAATTATTAAAAAATTATATACTAAAAATAAAAAGATGGGTTAAAATCATTTATTAAACAATTCAACCCATCTCACACTTATTATTTTTATTTATATCAATAAATTGAAAGGTATTGTTCTAATTCCCAGGGATGAACATGAAGGCTGTAAAGGTCCCATTCATGATATTTTGCACGCAGATAATTACTGATTATATGTTCAGTTAACCCATTATGTAAAACCTTATCCTTCTTAAATTCATCCAGAGCTTCTTTTAAACTACTAGGCAAACATTCAATAGCATATTTTTTGAGCTGGACATCATCCATGTCGTAAATATTTTCATTAATTGGGTCAGGAGGCAGAATCTTTTTCTGTATTCCATCCATCCCTGCAGACAATATAACAGCAAAGGCCAGATAAGGATTACAGGATGGATCTGGACACCTTAATTCAATACGAGTTGCATCTCCTCTTGCCACTGGCACCCTTATTAAAGGACTTCTGTTACGGTGAGACCAGGCAATATAAACAGGTGCTTCGTAACCAGATGTTAATCGTTTATAAGAATTGACTAAAGGATTAGTTATTGCTGCCAACCCTTTGGCATGTCTCATTAAACCCCCTATAAAATACAATGCTTCTTTGCTTAATTGATACTTGCCATCTGGTTCATAAAAAGCATTACTACCATTACGATAAAGTGAAATATTTGTATGCATACCTGACCCAGGGATTCCATAAACTGGCTTTGGCATAAATGTTACATGGAAATTATGCCACATAGCAATAGTCTTGCTTGTCAGTTTTAAGACCATGATGCGATCAGCAGTTGTCATACCATCTGAATATCTAAAATCTATTTCATGTTGACCAGGACCCACTTCATGATGAGAAGCTTCAACTTCAAAACCCAATTTTTCTAAAGTGATTACCATATCCCTTCTGATTTCTTCTCCCAAATCAACCGGAGAAAGATCAAAATAGCTAGCCTGGTCATTAGTAAAAGTAGTCGCTTTATTTTGTTCATCTCTGCCAAAAAGATAAAACTCCATTTCAGGCCCAAAATTAGC
>CAYOLB010000045.1:0-4830 GCA_964404675.1 uncultured Atribacterota bacterium
AGCTGATAAAGAGCGCTTAAATATAGCGAAATTAATTGGTGGAGATTTTTGTGTAAATATTGAAAAAGACGATTTGCTAGGTATAGTCAATGAATTAACAGGAGGAACTGGAGCAAATGTTGTTTTGGAATGTTCCGGGGCTACATCGGCGGTAGAAATGGGATTAGATTTATTGAAGAAATTAGGAGTGTTTACTCAAATTGGATTGTCTGCCAAGCCTTTATCTCTCACTTTTGACAAGATTTGTTTTAAGGAGATTGATGTATTTGGTTCCCTTTCTAAAACAAATTTTTCGTGGCGAAAAACCTTAAAATTACTTTCTTCCAAAAAAATTGATGTAAAGCCATTAATAACTCACACATTTTCCTTAGATGAATGGGAAGAAGCATTTAATATTGCCAGTGAAAAAAAAGGTTTAAAGATATTATTTAAATTTTAAGGTTTTGGATTATCATTTAAAATTTATAGGAAAAAATTATTTTATAAAAAAAGGAGTAACAATATGTCTAAAGTTATATTAATAACTGGTGGAAGTACAGGGTTAGGTGCTGCTACTGCTATAATGTTAGCGAAAGGAAATGATATTATTATTCATTATAACAGTTCCAAGGAAGCTGCAATCAAAGTATCTGAAGAAGTAAAAGCAAATGGGGGTAACCCTATTTTAATGCAAGCAGACTTAACAACGGAAGAGGCATGTGTCGATTTGGTAAAAAAAGTAAAAGAACAATTTAAAAAACTAGATGTTCTAGTAAACAATGCCGGTGGCATGATTAAAAGACAAGCAGCTAGGGAGTTACAATGGGAACATATGTTGAATACTTTTAATTTAAATACCTTCTCAACTATGAAAATATCTTCTTTATGCATTCCTTTATTGGAGAAAGCAGAGGATCCATGTATTATTAATATAACCTCTGTTGCTATGCGTCATGGTTCACCATCATCGACAATCTATGGTGCCTGTAAAGGGGCAATTGACTCTTTTACACGTGGATTTGCTAATGAATTAGCGCCCAAGATTAGAGTTAATGCTATAGCACCGGGAGTTATTGATACACCCTTCCATGAGAAAGTATCAACACCTGAAAAAATGAAACAATTTAAAGAAAATACGCCATTAAAGAAAATAGGTAATGCTAATCATATTGCTTCAACAATAAAATTTATTATTGATAATGATTTTATAACTGGAGAAACAATTGATGTTAATGCTGGATTATTTATGAGATAATCAGGAAGATATATTAATAATAATTTTTTTAGGATTTTTTAATAAGAAAATATTGTAAGTTAACTTAATTGATAAAGGCTTATTTTAAGATAGGTAATTTTCATGTGTAATTTAATATATTGGAGTAAGGATTAAATAAGAATTTGGTTTGTTTTTTAAATCATTTGATTTGTTTCCTATAAAAAATTTTATAAGTCCCTATTTAAAAAACAAACCATTAAAAACCATACAGTAGGAGGTGATAAAAAGGTATAAAGTAGAGTATGAAAATTATTATTAAATTTTAAGAAAAATCTAACTATTGGAGGATTTTATAAAATGAAATTATTCAAAAAAATGTCTATTGCTGGTTTAATTTTGGTGCTTTTAATGACAATTGCAATTACAGCTACTATTAGTTCTTTTGCTCAAGAAAAAGTGACACTAGTTTTGGAAACTATGTTACCAGAAGAACATGTTTATTATCGCACACTAGAGTATTTTGCAGAAAAAGTTGATGAATACTATGATGGTCCTATTGAATTTGAATTACATCATTCCGCTGACTTAGGAACTGAAAAAGATGCTTTTGAATATATGATGCAAGGTGTATCAATTGATGTTAGCATAATTTCTCCTGCCTGGATGGCTACCTGGGACGAAGCTTCACCTTTCATGGATGCTCCATTCCTCTTTAAAAATGAAGCTGCATGGAAAGAATCAATGGATCAAGAGGTATTTAAACCAATTGCGGATAATTTAACAGAAAAAGGTGTTAGAATTATTGGTTATGGTGGTGGTTCACCAAGAAATCTAATTGTAAATAAACCTGTTTGGAGGACTGCGGATTTACCAGAAGTTGAAATGAGAGTGCAGGGTTCGCCATTACATCAAGAGGCTTTTGATGCAGTTGGTGTTAAGGCTACACCATTAGATTATACCCAAGTATATAATGCAATTAAGACAGGTGTCTTAGATGCCCTAGAGAATGAACCTGCTGGAATGGCTGCCATGAAATTTTATGAAGTTGCTCCTTACTATGTATTAACTAATCATCAAATGACTGTTCGAGTCCTTTGTATTAGCGAAAAACGTTTTCAGAGTTTTCCAAAAGAATTGCAAGAGGCTATTTTAAAAGCTGGTACCGAAGCTTCTGCTTTTCATCATATGACTGAAATTGGAGAAAATGAAAAAATATTGGAAGAATTAGTTGAAAATGGCCAATTAAAGGTAATTAAGTTTTATAATACTGAAATTCGTAATAGAGCTCTTCCAGTTGTAGAAAAATATGCTGAAAAATTAGGCGTGGCAGATATTATGAAAAGCATCAACAAAATTAATGATAAACACTAATCTTTGTATTTAATTCGAGGATGTATATTTAATTAATCATTGGCAGGCAGAATTAGTTTTCTGTCTGCCAAAAGTTACCTTTTAAAATAGGAGGTAAGAATGATTGCGCGTTTTTTTGATTTTTATGAAAACCTTATAAAAAAATTATTGGTTGTATTTATGTATATTATGCTTATTTCTCTTACTATACAAGTAGCGGGGCGTTATATTGATTTTATACCCCGATATCTTTGGACCCTAGAAGCAGTTCAGTTTTCGCTTATATGGCTTGTTTTTCTCGGCTCAATTACTGGTTTAAGAGGACGGAAACATTTCTTTGTGGACATGTTTGGTGATGGAATTAGTATATCTTTTGAGAAATGGATTGATATTATTTATTTCTTTGTATTAGGAATTATGACTTTTGTTTTCATATTTTATGGGTATCGTTATCTTGTAAACTGGGGACTTATACAAAAATCAGATATAACCGGAATGAATTTAGGATTGGTTTATATTTCAGTTCCTTTTGCTGGCTTTTCCTGGCTAATTTTTTTAGCAGAAGATTTCTATAAAACATATTTTTTAAATCGTACATTTTCAAATAGAACAGAGAAAGAAAAGGGGAACTAAAAAGATGAGCAATGCATTTTTAGTAACTGTTATAATGTTTGGTTTATTAATTGGTTTAATTTTAATGAGGGTCCCAATTAGCTATTCTTTAGGATTTGCTGTTATTCCTATTTTATTTTTGACACCTAGAATTACCCCTGTAATGTTGTTGTCCCGAATGATGCTTCAGTATGGAACAATTATTCTAATTGCTATTCCTTTTTTCTTGTTAGCAGCCAATATTATGAATCATTCAGGAATCACCAAACAATTAATACGATTTTCGCAATCCTTGGTTGGTTGGTTGCCTGGTGGCTTGGGACATATTAATGTGTTGGTGAGTATGTTATTTGCTGGTATATCTGGTTCTTCTAATGCTGATGCGGCAGGTATCGGCGGAGTATTGATTCCGGCGATGGTGAAAGAGGGTTATGACAAAAATTTTACAGTGGCAGTAACTGCTTGCTCAGCTGTGATGGGGAATATTATTCCTCCCAGTATTACTATGATTGTATGGGGTGGGACCTTGAGTACTTCAGTATCCGGATTATTTCTAGCAGGATTTGTCCCGGGTGTTATGATAGCTATTTTTCAAATGATTTTGGTTTATTTCTATGCAATTAAAAGAAACTATCCTGTTATGTCCAAATTTGAAATAAAGGAAGCATTAGTCAGTTTCAAAAATTCTATATTAGCCCTTCTTACTCCCATTATTATTATTGGTGGTATTCTTGGTGGTTTTGTAACACCTACCGAAGCCTCCTTAGTGGCAGTAATTTATGCTTTCATACTTGGTTTGTTGATTTACCGGACAGTTCCATTAAAAGACGTTTCCCCGTTGTTGTTAAAAACAGGGCAAATGGCTTCTTTAGTACTTTTTGCAGTAGGTACTGCTTCAATTTATTCCTGGGTTCTAGCATACTTTAAAATACCTACTTTCTTGGTTAATACTGTTGGCTCTCTAACAACATCTCCTACTGTCATGATGTTTCTTTTTGTTTTAATCTTTTTATTTGTCGGTACTTTTATGGATGCTGTTCCTGCCATTATTATTTTAGGTCCTTTATTAAAACCGTTGGCTGAATCTGTGGGTATTCACCCCTTACATTTTGGCATTGTTGGAGTTATGTCACTTGCTTTTGGATTAGTGACACCTCCTTATGGATTATGTCTATTAATTTCGAGTGAAATTGCAGGGATAAATTGTATGCGGGCTATTAAGGAAGTAGGGATATTTTTGATTGCTATGCTAATTGTCTTAGCATTGGTAGTCCTTTTTCCTTCAGTTACACTTTATATACCCAAATTGTTTATGCCTACATTATTTTATTAAATATTTTAGAGAATAAATTAAGATTAAGAAAGGGTCTATTATGGAATTAGAAGATCTGCATCAAATGGGACAGGAATTAGAAAGCTGGCTTAGAATGAGGGTTCATCCAATTGCTATTAAGTTTTTAAAAAATAGAGAAGAAACACCAGAAGGAGCTATTATTCCAACTAGGGATTGGAAACATAAATACTCTTTATGCCAATCATTTTCACGTTCTCAGGATGGGCATGAAGAGACTATTGCCATGTTTAAAGAAGACCACTGGTGTTTTGAACCAGTAATTGGTCTGGGTTTAGTGGAAAGAATTCCGGAGTTTTTAGAAGGCCACCATCGTTATCCT
>CAYOLB010000046.1:0-3302 GCA_964404675.1 uncultured Atribacterota bacterium
TTCTTCACCAATTCCTGAATATTATAATCTGCCTGGGGAATATCAATAACAATTCGTTCAGGGTCACTAATATACATTGATTCATAATCACCAATAGGATTATTTGCTTTAATAGTAACCCTCGTAAAATTAGGGACTTTCTTATACCAGATATTTGTAATAATCACATTTCCCTGGGCGACACAAATACCTGTTAGATTGAACAATATTAATAAAATTAAAAATATTAAAACTTGGATTTTCAGCAATCCATTTATTGTCTTAACCAGTTCAGTTTCTTTCTTACTGCCTGTCATTTTAAACTTATTATCCTTCATTGGTTGCTTCCCCACCTCCTAATATTAAAGAAATCTCAAAACCGTTAATATCAATAATAACTTTTTCATCCATAATCGATTTAACCAAATATTTATCTAGAATAATATCATCTTCTTTAACGATATAAGTTTCATCATCAATCTCCAAAATTGCCAATTTATTTTCTCCAGCTGAAATCAAACCAGTAAATTTGCTATTAGGAGGCAATTCCGGTTGTACAAAACGGCGGACTGCTTCTTCAGAAACTAATTCTTCAGCAATTTCTTTTTCCTCGTCTTCCAGGTATACTGAACTAACTATTCTCTGGAAAGGATTCCTAGCTACAGGTGGTTTATACTGTTCATAAGTATAGACTTTTGTCTGGTAACTCTCATGTCTTTGCATAATTTCTTTTTCAAGTGGGGTCATTTCATCTTTTGCTTCTTCCTTTTCAGTATTTTCAGCATTGGGAACAGAATCAGCACCAGCCTGAGTATTGGTGTTTCTGGTATTTGAATTTGGGTCTTGTGTGGAAGGGCCAGACGGACTAACAGCCGTAGTTCGAACTTGTTCATCTCCCCCAAAAGGATTAAGAGCAGATATGGAATTTATAATATCAGGCTTAAACCAATATACTGCCGTAACAGTAGCTAATAATATTACTATTACTAATAAAATACGGTTTAACCTACTCAAATTATTGACTTCCTTTCGTTAAAACATAAGTAAACATATTCATGGTTATATTTACATTTTCATTCTCATCGCCGGTTGGGTTTAATTTTAAATCCTTTATATCGACAATCCTGGGAAAATTCTCCAATCTATCTAAAAATTTGATCGTCTCAAAATAGTCGGCATTAAAGGTCATATTAATGGGTAACCTGGCATAGATCATATCCTTTTCTTGTGCTAAATTTTGGGGTGAAAAATTATTAAAGTCAATATTAAATTCATCCATGGTTTCCTGTAATAGAACCAAGAAATCAGGAATATCTTTTTCCTTAGGAAGCAATACTTCAACAAATTGCAGTCTTTCAGTAAGTTCCTGGTATTCCAGTTTTAAATCATCAAGACGTGCAGCAATTCTTCTGCCTTCAGTAATTTTGTTGTTTAGGGTAAGTATTTGTTGATCTAAATTGTCAATTCTGTTCTTTCTTGGTTGATAAATAAATGAATAGTTAAGATAGGCAAATATAATTATAAAAACTACAAATATTATAATTTTCATTCTTTTATCTAATTTCAAAATATTTCCCCTCTATTTACCTTGCACATTTTCTGACTCTTTCAGCAATTGATAAGGTATAAAAAATCCAGAAAGCTGAAAATTGACTGTATCTACATTTTTATCATATTCCTGGATTTTGGTGCTCTGTTTTCGAATATACTGCAACTCTATTCCATCAAATCGCTCATGTTCTTTTAATGTATTCATATATTGAGCAATCAGGTAATTATTAAATGTATTTGCAGAAAAACTAAAGGTCTGATTTGCATTTATACTTAAATTGCTTAGCCATACTTCAGGTAAAGTTGTTTCACTAAAATCACCCAATACCCTGGTAAGACGTGATTGATTCATGATTAAATTCTCAATTACCTCTACACGCTGCGCCAACTCTGCCTTATCTTTCTCTAAATTTTTTACTTCCTGTATAACTTTTTCAATAGCAGCAAGCTGTACTTCCAGGTTCTTGATTTCATTTTCTTTAGTAAAAATCTCATTCTCAAGACTAAAATACAGGTAACCTGAACCAGCAAATAAAATAAGAATAAAGGATATTATTAATATTCTACCTATATTAAATTTCTCTTTTTCCCTATATTCTTCCGGTAGAAGATTTATATCTCTTATTACATTTACATTTTTTGCCATGATCTAATTGCTACCTTTCTCTTTTAGCCAGGCCAATAGCAGTAGATAGGGAGCGCTTATATCTATCCAAGTTATCCATATTCAAATTACCGTCATTAATCGCAATTCCTTTTAAGGGATTTGCCATTACTACTGTTATTCTAAACTGTTGTTTAAACATCTGACCAATATTGATCATATCTGCCATTCCACCAGTCAATATAATTCTCTGGTAAGAAACTTTTTGATACTGTGTTTTATAATAGTTTAATGATTTTCTTATTTCATTAAATATATCATTCACACCACTTTTAATTAACTGTTCAACCTTATCCTTGTTTGGAATTTCTTCTTCCGTGGATTCTTCATCTTTTTCATTTGTCTGTTCAGAGGTTTTTTCTCCCTCTTCTTCCTTATCCTTTGGTTGAACATGAAAAGGAAGCTCTACTTTCCTTTTTAATCTTTCTGCTTCATCAAAGGAAATTTTCAATTCTTCTACTAATAGCTGATTTACATCATTCCCACCTTTCAGGATACTACGAGTAAATTTTAGTCTATCCCCCTCTATCAAGGAAATCTCAGTAGTACTTGCACCCATAGAAATTATAACATCCATCTGGTTACCCTCTTCTTCAATAGAAGAGATTGGGGTAAGATAATTTTCAAAAGCGCGTATCTGGGCATTTGCCACAATGTCTACTATTTTTGGTTGTATATTTACATTTTTCAAAACAGCAATCTGCTGATTAACAATACTTTTGGGAGCAGCAACCAGCAATACCTTCATTACCTTGTTGCCTTCTTTTTCTTCCAACTCTTCAATTTTCTTGGCATCAAGCAATGAATCTTTAAGATCGTAGGGAACATATTTTGGGGCTTCCCATTGCAAGCCGTCAATAAGTTCTTTTTCGTTCATTATCGGAGTAGTAATTTCTCGTACAATGACTTTCTGACCGGTAATAGCAATGATCCCTTTTCTTTCACGTATACCTTTCTTTTTAAGCATTTTTCTCAATGCATTACTAACTGTATCTACATCTTTTATTTCTCCATGAATAATGCCTTCAGGTGGTGTCAGGACTATCCCAAAATTATTTAAACGAAAGCCACTACCTGTCCTGCTAAGCTGTACTGCCTTTATTGAACG
>CAYOLB010000047.1:0-4556 GCA_964404675.1 uncultured Atribacterota bacterium
AAGAACTTATTACGAATATATATGAAGCAGTAGAAGCCTGCTTGAGTGTTGATGTAGAAAAAATCAAAATAGATCCATCCGATAAAATTATGGATGTAGCCATATGAATGACATTTCTGGAAAAGATTTGTGTAAAATATCAAAAAGAGAGTACAAGTATTCCAGGCCATAGGTACAGGCGTCTTAAATGTAAGTTTTGGATTACATTAATAAAAATTCTTGAGAAAGAATTTTAAAAATCATAAAATATTATAGATACCGATAGATATGGTGTATACTAAGAAAGTATTGTAATTATATATAATGTTTTAAAAAGGTAATTGGATATGGATATTATTGGAATAAAGAAAAAATTAAATAACAATATTAACCACATAAAGAAAAATTTTCAAGTAAAAGAAATAGGCGTTTTTGGTTCTTTTACCAGAGGTGGGTATTTTGTACATGAGGAAAGCGATATAGATATATTGGTTAGTTTTAATAAAGGACACAAGGATTTCTTTAATTATATGAGACTAAAGAATTATCTTGAAAATCTACTTGGCAAAGAAGTTGATTTAGTAATCAAAGATGCAGTAAAACCAAGACTAAAAGAAAAAATCTTTAATGAGGTCCAATATGTCTAAAAATTCACCAAACAAACCCCTGAAGAGGTTAAAAAGAAATATCCAAAAGGTGAATGGAAAGAGGTAACTGGTTTTAGGAATGTATTAATTCATGATTATTTTGGAATTGATGTTGAAGCTGTTTGGGATACACTACAGAATAATTTACAGCCTTTTAAGGAACATATTTTAGAAGTCTTAAAAGATCAGGAAATCTAAAAATATTTTGCATTTAATGCATTTTGGCTCGGTACCAGATACGATTCACGACGATATTGACCGGCAGACCGATAGACTAAATTTACCGGTAAACTGGTAAACTAATCTGACTGACAGACCAGCAGACTGTATTTGTATTTTTAACTAAAATCTATTTGTAGTTTGTACCTTTACTTGTATCAAGTGAAAACAAAGGAAGTGTAATTTTTGGAAAGTAAAAAATTTATAGACACTACTGAATCTGAAACATTAGAATGGAAATCTTCTCTTGCCCAACTCAATAGAATCATTGAAACTATTTCTGCATTTTCAAATACAAAAGGTGGCACAATTATTATCGGAGTAGGTGGAACAGGCAAGTCATTGGGGATTACTATTGGTAAAGATACAATTGAACAAATAACTAATAAAATGATTTCAAACACTGAACCTAAAATTTACCCCGATATTTCAGTCAAAAAAATTGAAGGAAAAAGTTTGATAATTATTAAAGTAGATAAATATCCTTATGATATCGTTTTAGCCTTTGGTAGACCATACAAGAGAGTAGGAAAATCGACCCTTAAAATGAGCAAAGATGAATACGAAAAAATAATCTTAGAAAAAAATAAAAGCAAATTATATTTTGATTCCCATATTTGCAAAGAAGCTAATTTTACTGATATAGATCATATGAAAATAAAAAGATTTTTAGAAAGGGCGAGTTTTGAAAGAAGGTTAGATATAAATCCAGACATTGATCCAAAAGAAGCTTTGGAAAAATTAAGTCTCATAAAGCAGGATAAATTAACTAATGGTGCAATTTTATTATTTGGGAATAATCCTCAGAAATTCTTTTTACAGGCAGAAACAAAATGCGCACGATTTAAAGGAGTAGAACCTTTAGAGTTTATTGATATGAAGGTTTTTGGTGGAAATATAATTGATCAAAGAGAAGATGCCTTAGAATTTCTAAAAGAACATATTAAATTACACGCGGAGATTAAAGGAACAGAAAGAGTAGAAAGATGGGAATATCCCATTGAGGCTTTAAGAGAGGCAATTACTAATGCAATATGTCACCGTAATTATAATATTTCCAGAAATGTTCAGATAAGAATTTTTGATGATAGAATTGAGGTTTGGGGCTGCGATTTTTTACCAAACCCATTAACAATAGAAGATTTAAAGAAAAAGCATGATTCGGTTTTAAGAAATCCATTAATTGGGAAATGTTTCTTCTTGATTAAATATATCGAACAGTGGGGAACGGGAACTAACAGGATGATTGAAAAATGTCTAAATTATGGTTTACCCGAACCACTATTTGAGGAAATATCAGGAAATCTTGTAGTTACATTTAGGAAATATAATATTTCAGAAGAAATAGTTAAAAGCTTAACAAAAGAGGAGAAAATAATAATTGATTATCTCGTAAAAGAGAAGAAGATAAATAGAAAAATAGGATTACAAATTTTAAAAGTTTCAAAAAGCACCCTTTTTAGAGTTTATAAATCTCTAGAAGACAAGGATTTAATAAAGAAAGAAGGAAAAGGTAAAAATATCTATTACATATTGGCATGAATGGGACGAATATGGGTCGAATATGGGACGAACGGTAAATTGTATTTACTCGCATCTTGTATCCCGCAACTTTCATTATTTCAACTCGATACTGATTTGTTTGGGCAATCGTAAGACTGTATTTGACTTGATTATTGTATTGTATTTATTTTGTATTCAACTGGTAGACCGGGTGACCGGCCGACTGGCAGACTGAATTGCCCGGCAAATTGGCAAATATTATCTTCCTTACAATTGATACCTGCATAAACAATTTGACATCCAATCTATTTTGCCATATACTAAAAATTAGTTCACATCGTGAACACTTACAAAAAAAGTATTTTTGCTATTTGATTTCTGTATTTTCTTAAATTAGTAAAGATAATAACAACAAAATGGGTTCATGATATAATGAAAATTAGAGAATTGATTAAAAAAATTGAAAAAGATGGATGGTATTTAGTAAGGGTAAAGGGAAGTCATAGGCAATATAAACACAAAAATAAAAAAGGTTTGGTCACAATTTCAGGCCATTTAAGAGATGATATTGCCAGGGGAACTTTAAATAGTATTTTAAAACAATCAGGTTTAAAGGAGATTGAATAGGATGTTCGAATATACCATTATTGTTGAGAAGGCAAATAAAAACTATTCTGCATATTGTCCTGATTTACCAGGTTGCATTGCAACTGGTTCTACTTCAGAAGAGACCATAAAAAAGATGAAAGATGCCATAAAATTTCATTTAGAAGGATTAAAGAAAGAAAACCTGCCTATACCTGAATCTTCAACTAGAGCAGTATCTATCGAAATAACGGTAAATCATTAAACCTTATAGATTCTTCTTATTTTTTTTTATCTCGTATCTCGTAACTTGCAACTTGTAGCCTTGCGACTGAAAGGAGAAACAATGTCCGATTATACAAAACTAAAAGTCTGGGAAGATGCCCATAAATTTACCATAGATATTTATAAAATTACTAAAAAATTTCCCAACAACGAACAATACGGCCTGACTTCTCAAATCAGAAGATCAGCATCATCTATTCCTACTAACATAGTAGAAGGCTCCGGCCAATTAGATAATGCTAATCTAATCAGATTTTTAGGTATTGCCAAAGGTTCAGCATTTGAGACAGAATATCAATTGTTACTTGCTAAGGATTTAGGTTATATAGATGTTGATGAATACGATATTTTAACGAGAAAAATCAAATCTATTATTCGTAGATTAAATAATTTAATAAAGTCACTTAGAAAATGTAAATCTTAAACTTTTTTGGTTGTATTTCTTTTAACCGAAAACCGTAAACCGTAAACCGAAAACCGTAAACGTCTTTATATTTAACCGAAAACCGTAAACCGATAACCGAAAACTGTTTTTATATCTTGTATCTCGCATCTTAATAACCCGAAACGTGAAATGTGTATCGACAAATAGTAAAGGGAAAAAAGGAATAAAAACTTTTAATGATGAAAGAATTACAAAATAACAAATATTTTGACACATTGAATGAGCTAAAGCAAAATCCCTCAACTAATCAGCGCTCATTGTCGCAAAAATTAAATATTTCCCTTGGCTTAACCAACGAAATCCTGCAAAACCTCATTAAACGTGGCTGGATCAAAGCCAGCAAACTAAAAGGGAGAAAATGGCTATATCTGATTACACCGGCAGGGATGTCCAAGGCAACCCAGTTTGCATTTCAACGTTTTCAGGAAACCCAGAAATACTTCTGGGATTCCGAAAACATTATTATCAATTTACTGGAAATTTTACACAAAAAAGGTAAACAAAATCTTATTGTTTTAGGAAAAAACCACTATACAAAGTTAATACTCCTGGCATCAACTGAATCACCAATTGAATTAAGTATGATAATATCAGATGAACAATCCTCAAAAAAGTATTTAGGGCACCAGGTAGTTTCTGTAGATGAATTCATTAGGAATTTTGATAAATTTTCCAAAGAATTACAAAACACTATTATTATTTCAGTTGACCAGGAATTAGAAAAGAATTTGTTATCGAGAATTAACCAAAATGGTGAAAAAGACATATTACAAAATACAGATGTCATCAACATTACTGACTTAATCAAAAAATACATTAGCAGCCAGCACACAAATGTTGCAAATAAGGAAAAAATAAAGTAAAATAATATAAATGTTCACATCCTGAACAAT
>CAYOLB010000048.1:0-2671 GCA_964404675.1 uncultured Atribacterota bacterium
ATTAGCTAAAATTTAAGTTGCTAAAAATAAGGGGAGTCACTATTTAAAAAGGCGGGAAGCTAGTTAGTGGCAAGCAGGACATATGAAAATATTTAATGGGGTTAAGGCTATTTTTTATAGTAATATGTAAATTTGATTGTTTTTAGGAGGTTTAAGGAAGTGGGGAAAATAAGAAAAAAATCATATAAAATTTCATTTCTAATTGCTTTTTTATTTTTGTTTGGTTTGTTTTTTTTCAATGGATGCATGTTTTTTAGACAATATGGCAATCTTGAAGGTTATGTTTATGTGCCTGAGAGTTCTAAAAGTAAGGCAGTAATAGTCCGAGACACAGTTCAAGCGCCTACTGGATATAAACCATTACCTGGTGCCCGGATTAGCGTACAGGATTCCTATGAGTATGTTTTTACAGATAGTTATGGATATTTTTTACTCGAACATATCATAGCAGGCCTTGTAAACATTCTCATAGAACCACCTTTTGATTCCGGTTACAATGCACTTAGTACCCAGGTAATGGTAGAACCAGACACAACTGTACCAATTGGAACATATGGTGCAGTAAGCCTACCAAGTGTAGAGGCAGATAGTTGGGATATTGTTATTGACCGGATAGATGATTCTAAATATCCAGAAGTAAAAGTGTATGTTTCAGTAATTGATCCTGGTAACGATAGTCCAATGATGGGAATAAGTAAGGATAATTTCGAGATTGAAATCAATGAAAATCCTTTAAATAAAGAAAACATCAAAAATGTTGAACAATTTACTGGTGAAGTCAGTAAACCTGCTTCGATTTCTTTGGTCATTGACCGTAGCGGAAGTATGCAGGGTGAAAATTATGATGACCAACCCTTAGAAGATGCTAAGACAGGTGCGAAAAAATTTGTGGGATTAATGAGTTCTGAAGATCGAGCAGAAGTTATTAGTTTTGGTGATAATGCTACTTTGGATCAATCTTTTACTAATAACAAACAAAGTTTGTATAGTGCTATCAATTCATTAAATAGTGAAGGTGCAACTGCAATGTATGATGCAATTTGGTTAGGGATTGAGGACACTGCAAAGGAAACAAATCAATGCAAAGCTGTTATTGCCCTAACTGATGGTGCAGAGAACAACAGTTCTTCTCTTCATGGTGGTGGAAATTACGATTTTAATTATGGAGTATGGTTAGAGTATCCAGATAATAGCTTGCTTATTGAAAAATCTCAAAATTATAAAATACCTGTATATACCATTGGCCTCCAAGGTTTTAATTTTACTAGGGAGAGGATTACTAGAAATTATACTACAACAGAGAACGATCTCAAAGAAATTGCAAATTCAACTGGTGGAGAATATTTTTATGCTCCTAAGAGTGCGCAATTAGAAAGTATCTATGAAGATATAAAACAACGGATGGAACAGCAATATATTATTACCTTTACAGATGATACTGCCACCGCTGAAGGTTATTTATCAGTTGTATTAAACTATAGTCAACTCTATGGCTATGATACGACAGAATATAATCCACCTGCGCAAGAATATAATAATTCCAATATACATCTAACAAATGTTATTCCAAGAGATCTCTTGACTTTGATTGATGCTTATGCTAACTCTTATTACAATAGTGCATGGAATTTAACTTTGGATCAATATAAGGCTTGGATCGCCACTATAGCATGGGCTGAAGGTGCAAAGGGAGGATTTACAGCTCATAGCCATTGGGCTCAAGGCACCGATGTTTTTTATCATGAATTCTTCTTAGATGATCGTTTTTACTTTTCCACAGGTATAGGTCCTTTTCAAATAGATAATGGAGGAGATTATGAAGTGAAGCACTGGGAAAGGTGGCCTACAATTGATAAATTAGACCCGGAAAAAGCTTTAAAAGCTGTATTAAAACAGCATTACAACCAATTTTCAGCAGGATCTACTTTACAAGTATTCTCTAATAGGTCTAGATGGGTTGAAGATAGTTTTAAATGGGTTGGAGTTTGGCCATCGAATGTTGAATCAGCATGGTTAGAAATTACAGGGTCAGAATGGGATGATAATAACGACGAAAAAAATTTTATTATTAAATGGGAAGAAATAAAGGGATGGCTGGCAAATGATGATACTACTTATAGCTATGAATCCAATGTATGCCCTCTAGGTTATAGAAAATGGAATATTAGAACGAGTGATAATATATTCACTGATGCTAACAAGCCTGTGATCTTTGATGG
Organism: uncultured Atribacterota bacterium; assembly: GCA_964404675.1. Lineage (GTDB taxonomy): Bacteria > Atribacterota > Phoenicimicrobiia > Phoenicimicrobiales > Stramentimicrobiaceae > CAZWUL01. The sequence continues at coordinate 2,220 of CAYOLB010000048.1, forward strand.
TGATTATCATACATGGCTGATAATTGCTCGTGATGAAGGAGGAAGTGAAAAATTTCGCTATTACTATACATACGATCTAAATGCAGAAATAGAAGTTTGGGCTTATGCTGATGATTCAAAGCATATCTTTGTTAGGGAATACTCTACAGGGCAGTATCCAGAAGGATATTCAAAATTCTACTGTGGATTTACTCTTTCACATAATGTGCTTACACCATAGATAGGAAGAGGTAAGAGAAATGTGAATTAAGAGATTCCTTAATAAAATAAAGGTGACGGTGCTTGACAGTGTGACAATGGAAATTTACGGAGTATCATTAATCATTAATGCGATGAGCGAGGACTGCTTTAAGATTGGAATTAAAAAAGATTAATTACAAAAAATTATGATTAAATCTTATCTTAACAAAGGAATATCTAGTTCTGTAGCCATACTCGTTATTCTTTTCCTA
>CAYOLB010000049.1:0-1995 GCA_964404675.1 uncultured Atribacterota bacterium
GCTAACACGAAATCAGATTGTTTCTTTTTTCCAAAAAGAAGGCAGAATTCGTTTTGATGAATTAAAAAACGAAAAGGCCAATTTTAAAAGAGATTTTGACAAAGAAGCTTTTAAACATTATGTTCAATTATCCCATATAACACCTTCTCTAGAACAAAAATTTTTACTTAAAAACCTTGATTGTATATTAGATAATGATGCATTAACCAATGCAGGAGTATTGTTCTTTTCCAAATCTGTAGAATATTTAATATTGCAAGCAAAAGTTATTTGTGTCTTATATAAAGGTACAGAAAAATTATACATACTTGATAAAAAAGATTTAGTAGGAAACATTATTGAAAATATTGAAAATGCAATAGTATTTGTTAAAAGACATACAAATATTGAATATAGAATTGAAGATACGAGACGCCTTGAGGTTCCTGATATACCGGACATAGCTTTAAGAGAGGCTATAGTTAATGCGGTTTGTCATCGGGATTACTTTGAAAAAGGTGCTCATGTAATGATCGAAATTTATGATAATAGGGTGGAGATTTCAAACCCTGGTGGTCTACCTTCTGGGCTTGAAGCAAAGGAGTTTGGGACTAAGAGCGTAGTAAGGAATCCGGTTATTGCTTCACTATTAAATCGTGCAGATTATATAGAGCAGATTGGAACTGGAATAAATAGAATAAAAAATGCTATAAAAAATCAGGGCAAAGGAGAAGTAAATTTTAATTACAATAATTTCTTTACTGTGACCTTTACGAAAACTAAAAAGGTCGGAAATAGAGTCGGAGATAAGGTCGGAAATAGGGTCGGGAAAGACCTTACTAAAAATCAAAAATTGATATTAAGAAGCATGATGGATAATGCACATGTATCAGCTAAGGAACTTTCAAAAATTGTTAATATCTCACAAAGAAAAGTCGAAGAAAATATATCAAAGTTAAAGAAAAAGGGTATATTGCAAAGAATTGGTTCACCAAGAAGTGGCTATTGGAAAGTAATTAATTTAGATGAAAAATAATTTTTAACTTCAATTCCAATTCTACGAAACACTCTATCATATCACTTCCCGGGGAAATGCCAAACAGAAAAAATGTGAGGTCTTGAATTATAAGTTTTTACTCAACCAAAGGTTAAACATTAAATGTATTAGAAGGAATTTGAATTCAAAAGAGATCCATTTTGCCAAAAACAAGGCAGCTTAAAGAAACGGGAAAATTACTTTAGAAAGTAACGGGGTCTTCACAAGTTCACATTTTCTCCTAAATCCGTCTTATATAAAGGGAAGGATATATAGGCAAGTCTTCACATTTGATATAAAGCACTACATAGAATCGAAGAGAGGTCATTTTGAATAATTCAAAAACTAAAATTGGAATCATTTGCCCACTGGATGATGAATACAATGCCTGTAAAGAAATACTGGACTTGAAGAATGAATCTGAAATATCAGGACGGATTGTTTCAAAAGGGAAGAAGGATAATACAGAGGTTTATGCAATTAAGGCAGGTGTGGGTAAAATCAATTGCAGCTCTGCTACTCAATTAGTTATTGATAAATTTCAGACAGATTTTGTTATTGATGCTGGCGTTGCCGGTTCTCTAACTGAAGATTTGGATATTTTTGATATTGTTTGTGCTGAAAACTCCTATGAATATGATTCATCTTCTGGTAAGGAATTGGGAAAAATACCCTCCGGGGATGACGAATCCCGTACAGTGATAAGTGATCCTTTTTACAAAAAAGCTTTTCTGGAATTCTCTAACCATATCCAAGAAACAATGGCAATTAATATCAGGATTGGTAATGTTGCCTGTGGTGAAAAGGATGTTAAAAACCGGCAATTAAGGCAAGAACTACACAAAAATTTTAATGGTCTTGTCTGCAACTGGGAAACATCCGCTGTTTTAAGTGTTGCAAACAAAAATAAAGTAAAAAGCTTTTCCTTCAGAGTCATTTCTGACTTAGCTGATGAAAATATGGAAAATTCTTTTGATAAG
>CAYOLB010000050.1:0-6964 GCA_964404675.1 uncultured Atribacterota bacterium
CATTTATACTTACAGTATTTTCACATTATACGATATACGATATACGTTATACGTAATACTAAATTAATTTTACTAATTTTTTATTCTCAATTTTGCCAGGTATTCTTCCTCTTTTTGCTATTGGTTTGCCTTCTACCTCTTTAATATCGAGGGTCATATCAATAGGAGATGCATCACTAATGTAACTGCCTACTCCAAATGCATCAACTGCTTCCTGGCTAAGTATTTGTATTTTTTCTGGAGTAACTCCACCGGATACAAATATTTTTACATAAGAAAAACCTGCCTGATCCAATCGAGCCCTTACTTCTTTTACCAAGTCAGGAGAAACTCCTCCCCTTTCGCTTGGTGTATCCAGGCGAACACCTAGAAGATCTTTACCCAGTGCATTTGCTACCCTTATTGATTCTTCTGCTTCATCCTTAAAAGTATCAATCAATATAACTCTTGGAACATCTTTTGGTGAAGAATTATTATATGCCTTTGCTGCTTTTACTGTATCTCCAGAAATAATAATGACAGTATGAGGGATTGTACCCTGTGGTTCCTGTCCCATCAACTTAGCTCCCAGTATACAACTTGCTCCATTAACACCACCAATAATAGCAGCCCTTTCCATAACTGGGGCAACAGCCGGATGAATATGTCTCGATCCAAAACAGATAATACTCTTCCCGTCAGCAACATCACAACACTCCCTAGCTGCAGTAGCCCAGGCAGAACTGCTTGCCAAAATCCCTAAAACTACTGTTTCAAAAACCCCAAATTCATTATAGGGTCCTTCAATTCTCATTACCGTTTCTTTTGGTAGAAAAGAATCTCCTTCTTGAAGTGACCATAGTTTTATGTTTTTTTCTTTCAGTAAATTATATACTTCCTGGGCACCGGCAAAAATACCTTTTTTCCTGGCAAAAATCTCTGCTGTTACCTTAGTCTTTTCTAACTTTAAATATTGAAGAATTTCCAGAGCTCTAATAAAATATATATCTGTAGTTAATCCCTTTTCTATTTCATCATGGTTAGCAGAAAACAATTTTCTATCAGGATCAACTTTATAATTCGTTATTTCAGTAGTTGAATTAATAAATTGGTTCATCTCTATTTTCGTTCCTATTTAAACTGTAACTATAATATATTATATTATTTATAGATGCTAATCATAATAGAAGACACCATAAATAAAACTGCAATTGCAGTAGTTATCCTGAGCAGGAGAACTTCTTTACCTTTCCTACCCCTATGATCAGCAAATGTTCCTCCGCCAAAAATTCCACCACCTTGACTGGCTTTTCTTGACTGAAACAATACTACACCAATAAGTGCTATACTTATGGCTATTTGTATAAGCATTAACCATGTCGGCATTGATTATCCTCTCCTTTATTCTATAAAGATATCATTATCATTAATACCATAATACCATTAAACTTTTCCTTATGCTTACTGTGTGCTTATGAAGCATAACATATTTATTACATTGAATCAAGGTAGCAAAAGCCTATTTTCTCAAGATATTTCCATTGAAACTTCTTAGTTGTTATTAATTTTATTTTCCTGATATCTTCCTTTTTATTCTTTAAATTTAACTAATCTTGAAAAGCTAAGGGCTTTCAAACTCGCGCCACCTACCAGTGCACCGTCAATATCAGATTGTAACATTAATTCCTTAACATTTTCAGGCTTAACACTTCCACCATATAATATTCTTATTTGATCAGATACCTTTTCACCGAATTTATCTTCCAATAAATTACGGATATATATGATCATATCATTGGCATCAGTGGAAGTTGCAGATTTACCCGTACCTATTGCCCAGATGGGCTCATATGCAAAAACCACTTTTACAGCTTCCTGGGGTTTGAGTACCTCAAATATAGCCTCAACTTCTTCCTTGACAACATCTCTGGCTGAACCAGATTCCCTTTCTTCCAATTTTTCTCCAACACAGATAATAGGCTTGATTGCAAATGAAAGAGCCTGGCGAACTTTCCAGGCTACTTCCTGAGAAGTTTCATGAAAATATTCTCTTCTTTCGGAATGCCCTAATATTACATAATCACAACCAATATTTTGTAACATGCTAGCTGAGATTTCTCCCGTATAAGCCCCTTCGTCTTTATAATACATATTCTGAGCCCCTAAAAGAATATTGGTATCTCCAACCAATTCTTTAGTTACCCATAATGAAGTAAATGGAGGGCAGATGACAATTTCAGTCTCTTCATATCCTTTAACAAAATCAATAAGCTCTTTTACTAAAGAAATACTTTCAGTAATTGTTTTATTCATTTTCCAATTTCCAGCAATCAAAGGTTTACGCATTATTCTCTCCTCCAATAATAATTAAACAAGCAAAGGAAATAATTACTCAAGACTATCACATTATTCCCCTTGCCTGAAATCTATTTAATTTTTTACAGAATAAATTATTTTGATATATATTTAACAAGATCTACAATTCTGCAGGAATAGCCCCATTCATTATCATACCACGAAACAACTTTAGCCATATTACCATCAACAACCATCGTAGATAGACCATCAACAATAGATGAAAAAGCATTATCGTTAAAATCGGAAGAAACCAAAGGTAATTCGTTGTAGTCCAAAATACCTTTTAAAGAACCATCAGCAGCAGTTTTTAAAGATTGATTAATTTGCTCTACAGTTGCTTCCCTTTTTAGCCATACAGATAAATCTACAACTGATACATTAGGAGTTGGCACTCTGAAAGCCATTCCGTTTAACTTTCCTTTTAGCTCAGGGATAACTAAAGTAACAGCCTTTGCGGCACCAGTTGTCGTAGGAACCATCGAAAGAGCAGCCGATCTAGCCCTTCTTAAATCTTTATGTGGTGCATCTAATAGTCTTTGGTCAGATGTGTATGAATGTATCGTTGACATTATTCCTTTTTCTATTCCAAACTCGTCATTCAAAACCTTCACTACCGGAGCCAGGCAATTTGTAGTACATGATGCATTGGAGATTACATGATGTTTCTCATCATTATATTCTTTCTCATTCACACCAAGTACAATTGTAATATCCTCTCCCTTGGCAGGTGCAGTAATAATTACCTTTCTTGCTCCAGCAGATAGATGTTTGCTAGCACTTTCTTTGTCTCTAAATAAACCAGTTGATTCAATAACTATATCAACACCTAAATCTTGCCAGGGCAAATCAGCGGGGTTTTTAACACTCAAGACTTTTATCTTTCTACCAGCTACTTCGATTGAATCACCGTTAACTGTAACATCTTCTTTTAAAACTCCATGGACTGAGTCATATTTCAGAAGATGTGCTAATGTATTGGCATCAGTAATATCATTCACTGCCACAAAATCAATGTCCTTATCTTGTAATGAAGCCCTTAAAACATTCCTTCCAATTCTCCCAAATCCATTAATTCCGACTTTAATACTCATGTTTTCTTCTCCTCCTTGTATTTAAATATTTTTAAATAATTGTTTTTTTTCTATACCTTCTACGCATTTTTGCAGAAGCTATCTGTAATAATTTACGATATTTAGCTACAGTCCTTCTTGCTAATTGAATACCATTGTTCTCTTTTAATAAATCGACTATTTGCCTATCGGAATAGGGCGAATAACAATCCTCAGTTTCAATATAGGTTTTAATAATATTCTTAATTCTTTCATTAGATATAGGTTCAATCTTGTCCTGAGCTAACCCCTTTGAAAAAAAATATTTCATATCATAAAATCCACGGGGTAGTTGAATTTTTTTTCCATTTATTGCGCGAGAAATCGTTGATTCATGCAATTCAAGTGCATTAGCCACTTGCTTCATAGACAATGGCTTTAAATAAGATATTCCCTTTTCCAGAAACTCTTTCTGATAATCAACAATAAACCTAGTTATATCAAAAACTGTTTTTCTTCTCTGCTCTACACAGCGAATAATCCAGTGTGCAGAGTTCAAATTTTTTTTCAAATACTTTAATGTCTCTTGATATTCTCTCCCCTTTTTGGTTACTAAAAATTCTCCATCCTTGGAATTTTCTCTTGAATTTTCTTCTAGTAAAATATTTTTATAATGAGAATTTATCTTAATTGATGGAAAATAATTTTTATTTTCCATAATTTCATACCTGTCGTCAACCTTTTTAACAATAATATCAGGCATCGAGAAAATTACATCATTATCCTGGGAAAAAATTCTGCCTGGTTTTGGTTCAAAGTTCTTTACAATAATATCCAATAAATTCTGTATCTCATAATTTGATAAATTTAATTCTTTACAAATTCTTTTAAATTTTTTTTGGGACAATTCTGTCAGATAGTGCATAATAAGCTGTCTAATAATTTGTTTATTTTCAATTTTCAGATTTTTTAGCTGCAGAAGAAGGCATTCCTTCAAACTTCGAGCACCCAAACCTGGTATTGAACAATTTTGAATCATTGCCAGTACTTTTTTAACCCTTTTTTCGGCAATTCTTAAGTCTCTCGAAACATCCTGACAACTAATCCCCAAATAACCATTCTGATCAATGTTCCCTATTAAATATTCACCAATTTTAAAATCTATATCATTATTGACAACCATCTTTAAACATAATAAAAGGTGCTCATGTAAATTGGTACTCTGTAAAATATTATATTTTAAATTTTTCCTAAAACCAATCAACAAAGATTTATTTTTTATTGATTCATCCCGGCTTGAATAATAAGAAAAAAATGATTCTCTCTCTTGCCAATTACCCCAATCTACCTTCTCGTTTAAATATTCATTAGGGGTATCTTTATCTTCATAGCCTCTCTTATCAGATTCATCGTCCTTCTCATTAGCTTGAGGTAATCCCACTTCCAAAACTGGATTATCCTGGGACGCTTCCTCTAACCAGTTATTTAATTCAATTAAATCCATTTGCAATATTTTAATGGATTGACGCATCTGGGGTGTTAGATGAAGTAATTGTCTTTGTTCTAAGGTCATTCCTTGATTCATTTACTTACCCCCCCCTATGTAACTGTAATAATAGTGCTCTAAAAAATGTCAAAATATTATAACATTATTTTGGTTATTTATCCAGAAAAGAGAAATGCCGCTACTATTTAGTCAATGCACTATCTATTGGCTTATTTTGCCTATTTCCAGTAATAGAATTTTCCTCTTCCAAATAGCATTCAGCTAATTCTTCAACTTTCTTAAGGCGGTGATAAACACCTGATTTGGAAATACCATTACCAATATCATTAGCTAGTTCCTGAATACTGGCATATGGATTGTCCAACCGGGCTTTAATTACTTTTCTTAGATTGTTGGATAAATTATCCATACCAATATGTTGTTTTAAAACATCAATATATAATAATTGTCGGGAGGCCGAAAGAATAGTCTTATCAAGATTTGCTGTTTCACAGTTAACCAATCGATTAATTTTATTTAATAATTCTTTTCTGGCAATAATGTCTTGAAAATTAAGTAAAGCTCTTTGTACGCCAATAAATCTTAAAAATTCAAATATCTGTTCATTCTTCTTAATATATACTGCCCATTTTTTCTGCCAACGGCTTATTTTCGCAGAAAAAGAAACAGTCTCTAAAATATTATGTATTATTCTGGCCTCTTGCTTTCGATAACAGGATATTTCCAGATGATACATCCTCTCTGGATCGTTGACAAATCCATCCGTCAAAAAAACACCACGTAGGAATGCACTATAAGAATAAATATCCTCAGCGAAAAGACTATTTTTTTTAACTTCTATCTCTTTTTCCTCAATTAATTTTCCACTGGCATTTTCTTTGAGATGAAATATATCCAAAATGTATTTTGTTTTTTCAAAATCGGGCAGGCTTACAATAAAAATCTTTTTTTTATTTCCTTTCCTAATAGTTTTAATATCTAACTCATATTGAAATACTTTTTTAAATAAGTAATAGACAATTTTAATCATAGAAGGCTTTTCCAGCATTAATACCAAGTATTTATCAGGTTTACTTAGGAATCCTTTGAACCTAACAAAAGCTAATAATTCCCCTTTTTGTTCCAATGTACTTTCAGGCATTATTCTCGCCAGCTCTTGTTTCACTAGTGCAGAAAAATACATATTTATTACTACTTTTTCTCCTTATGAATAATTTCCATGATTGATTTGGCTAATTTATCAGAATCATGTCTGGCAAAATTATATTGTGATAATAAATCCTGCCGAATAATTTTTGTATGATTTTCATATTTTTCTTTTAAATCATCCTTAACTACATATGCCCCTTCTTTTTGATATTTACCGGCAATTTTCTTACTCAAAACTGATTTATTAACCAATGTATAATCAATGCAATTTTGCCCTAAATACCTTATTAATTCTGCCAGGTGCATTGAGGCAGAATATCCACTTGTTTCTCCAGGCTGGGTCATAACATTACAAATATAAATTTTTAGCGCTTTTGCTTGACAGATTGATTCAGGTATATTTTTTACCAGTAGATTGCATATAACACTAGTATAAAGACTCCCCGGACCTAAAACAATTACATCAGCCTTATTAATCTCCTGTATAGTTTCTGGCAAGGGTAAAACTAATGAGGGTTGAATAAAAATATTTTCAATTCCATTTTTACTTTCAGATATATTGTTTTCTCCCATAACCAATTTTTTATTTTTTAACCGGGCACACAAAGTAACATCATCTGTTGAAGAAGGTAATACCTTTCCACGGATAGCCAGAATTTCGCTTGATTTTTCAACGGCTTTTGGGAAATCACCAGTCACTTCAGACATGGCAGTAATAAATAAATTCCCAAAACTATGACCCTGCAAATGTCCGTTCTTGAATCTATACTGAAATAAATCTGTCATTAAAGATTCCCTGGCAGAAAGCGCAACCAGACAATTTCTGATATCTCCCGGGGGCAAAACCCCCATTTCGTTTCTTAATTGACCAGAGCTACCTCCGCTATCAAAAACAGTCACAATTGCAGTAATATTACTGGTA
>CAYOLB010000051.1:0-10015 GCA_964404675.1 uncultured Atribacterota bacterium
GAAGAAAAATTTATTAAATATTATGCTACAATATAAAGGAAAAAACAAAGGAAAAACTTTATTTATAAAATATACTAATTATAGTCAACAAAATAAACAAGGAGGTATATCATGACAACTTCCCACCAAAGAGTAGCAGCTGCACTGAATTTTCAAGAAACAGATAGAGTTCCCTTAGATATTGGAGCAACGAATGTTTCTGGAATAGCCCTGTCAATTTTAAAAAAATTATTAGATTATCATAAATTTAGGGATGACATAGAAATTCCGGACCATATCCAGCAAATTGGCATTTGCCCAAACTTTTTTAATTTTCTTGGGGTAGATACACAGAGGATAGGGCCACCAAGAATTATTGATTTTGATAATAAGGTAGTTATTAAAGAAAAACAACGAGAAATTTCCGATAGATGGGAAATTAAGTATGTTATGAAAGATGGTGGGAAATATTTTGATCAGGTCTATTCACCTTTGAGTCAGGAGAATGAATTGGGAGAGGCTTTAAAAAAATACATTTTTCCTTCACCTAATAGAAAAAATATTGAAAACTCAATTAAGAAGAAATTTGATCCAAATAATCTACATTTTCCGATACTGGACCGTGATTGTGCTGGACTTTTTGAAATGGCTACCCGATTACGCGGATTTGAAAAATTTTTAATAGATTTAATGATAGATACCAAACATGCTGCAGAATTACTGGACAGGATATTGGATTATAAGATGAATTACTGGAAAATTGCCTTAGAAACATTCAATGGAGAAGAGGCAGTTATAGCTGAGGCAGATGATTATGGTACAGAATCCTCCTTGATTATATCAGAAGATTTACTGAGAAAATTATTTTTTCCGAGACTAAAAAAACTTTTTGCCTTTATCAAGAATCAAAATCCTAAAGTGAAGATTTTCTTTCATTGTGACGGCGCAATTAGGGAAATACTGCCGGATTTAATTGAGGCAGGAGTGGATATTTTAAACCCGGTTCAATTTACAGCAAGAAATATGGAACTAGAGAGTTTAAAGAAAGATTTTGGGAAAGAGATTGTTTTTTGGGGTGGTGGAATTGATACTCAAAAAACACTCCCCTTTGGTTCGCCTGAAGAAGTCAAGGATGAAGTTAAGAAAAATATAGATATTATGGCGACTGGCGGGGGATTTGTTTTTAGCACGGTTCATAATATTCAGGCAGATGTACCCTTGGAAAATTTATTAGCTCTACTGACAGCTTTTCGGGAAAATTGCAATTATTAGTATAATATTATCTTCAAAAATAATAAATTTTTAGAAATGGTGATATTCGGGTTTCTCCGTAGGTATTAAATTATATTTTAAATTATCTTAGTTAGCTTAAATTTTCTGACTTTATCTGAATGGAATAAAGAAAATTAACGTTTTTTTATGACAGCAAAGATATACTTTCATTTTTAAGTTTTGAATAAAATGTTATTTCAATGTCTACAATCTTAAAAACGCAACATTTTTAAACAAGTACCAACTAACTTTTGAATAAATAATGTTGAAAAAAGTTATTAAGTATGCTAATATAATTTTACGCAATGCAACCGATTGCATAGTTATTGTTGACAAGTTATATCTAAGAATTATCAGTATATCAAATGTTATATCATTCTTACATTTAGAAAATTGCTCCAATTATTTATTCTAACTTTCTAATTAAACTAATTAAACTCAAACTAGCAAAAATATATGCATCAAGGGGGGTGGTTGGTAGAAGTATAAAAGTAGGTTTGCTAATAGAATAAAATTTTGTGAATTTTTAGGAGGATTAAAAGATGAGAAAACTAATTAATAATCAATTAATTTTAGGGTTAGCTTTATTGATGTTGATCTTTGTTAGTTTTGGGTGTATTGCCAGTGCAGAAGAATTTAATTTTTATGTTGTTTCGCATGGTGGTCCAGGTGATCCGTTCTGGGGTGTAGTGATGAAAGGAATGGAGGATTCTGCCAATTATCTTAATAAGGCAACAGATGATACTATTAATGCAACCTATTCAGGACCGGCTAAATATTCTGTTGAACAACTGGTTGATATGTTAAATAGTGCTATTGCTACTAGACCGGATGGAATTGCTGTTACGATTACAGATTCTGATGCCTTAGAACAGCCACTTAGAAGAGCAATTGATATGGGTATTCCTGTTATTGCAATCAATGTTCCTGATTCGAGACCGGCTGACGAAGCTATTCCTTATCTATTTTATGTAGGAGGAGATGAGTATCTTTCCGGAAAACGTGCTGCAGAAAGAATTTTAAATCATAAGAAACCTCAACGAGCAGTGGTAACAGTTCACGAGATTGGTCACATGGGACTGGAATTAAGAGCACAGGGATTCATAGAAGTTATGACGGAAGCTGGTGTTCCAGCAGAAAAATTAGCTACTTATCTTGATCCAACCCAGGCTATAGAAATATTAAAAGGTTATTTTTCAAAAAATCCGGAAACAGATGCTATTTTTACTTTAGGATCGATTGATAGTTCGTATGTAATTGATTTTCTTAATGAAGAAGGTTTAACTGGCAAAGTAACTCATGGTGGCTTTGATGTTTCAGATGAAGTCGTAGAATCAATCCAAAAAGGAGATACTTTATTTACTATTTCCCAACAACAGTATCTGCAAGGGTATCTTCCCATTCATTTCTTCTATATGTTAAACAAGTTTAATTTCTTGCCAGCAAATGATGTTCTAACCGGTCCAGGATTTGTGGATGCCGACAATGTTGAAAGTGTTGTAGAGTTAGTAGAACAGAGATATTGGTAATATTAAATTGTGCTTATCACGATAAGTAATAAATGGCAGGGAGTTAGTAATTACTTCCTGCCATTTATTTAAGAAAACTGGGAAGAATAAGAATTAAGTTCAAGGAGCGAATAATGAATGATGAAAAAGGTTTTACTTCATTTATAGGAAAATACTTTCGTCACCATCCTGAGTTCGGAGCTTTAGTTGGTTTAGTAATTGTTTTTATTGGATTTTCTTTGACTGCTACCAGATTTCTTACAGTAGACTCATTTGCAGGAATTGTTACCATAGCTTCTGAATTGGGAATTGTAGCAGCGGGAGTTACTTTTTTAATGATTGCCGGTGAGTTTGATCTTTCAGTTGGTTCAGTATTTGGTTTTTCTTCTATGTTATTTGCCGTTTCAGCTGCAAGCGGTATCCCTTTATTTATAAGCCTGTTAATAGCTTTATTAGCTGCTGCAGGCATCGGTTTTTTGAATGGATATATTACTGTACATTTTCAGATACCTTCTTTTATTACAACTCTAGGTTCACAGATGTTATGGCGTGGGGTTTTGTTAGCTATTACCGGAGGTTTTTCAGTTCGATATAAAGAAGCATCCACTGTGCTTGAAGTATTGAATAGTAATTTATGGGGAGAATTTAGAACTTCTGCAATTTGGTTTTTTGCTATTATCCTTTTATTGAATTTTATTCTTTTAAGAACTCAATATGGGAATGCAACCTATGCTACCGGTGGTAATAAAGATGCAGCCAGAATTTTAGGTATATCAGTTAATAAAGTGAAAATTATTAATTTTATTATTTGTTCTGTGTTGGCAGGACTTGCTGGGTGTATCCAGTTTGCCAGATTTGGTTCAGTTGATCCAGTAAGAGGTCAGGGTATGGAATTAGAAGCAATTGCTGCGGTTGTTGTAGGAGGAACTCTAATGACCGGAGGATACGGTAATTTAGTAGGAACGTTATTAGGAGTATTATTAATTGGAATGCTTCGTTCTGGTCTAATCATGGCTGGAGCTCCTGCATATTGGTATCAGGCATTTGTTGGCTTAATCTTGATTATTGCGGTTATTCTGAATACAAATATTAAAAGGTGGTCATTAAAATGAAAAATACTAAAAATTTAATTGAAATGAAAGGAATATTTAAACATTTTGGAACAGTGACTGCACTAAAAAATGTAAATTTTCACATACAGAATAACGAAATTGTAGGTTTGGTGGGAGATAATGGAGCAGGAAAATCTACTTTAATAAAAATATTAACCGGGGTTTTCCCGCCTGATACTGGAGAAATACTCTTTGAGGGAGAAAAGATTAAACTTAATTCCCCTAGAACTGCACGAGATTTGGGAATAGAAACTGTTCATCAGAATCTAGCTTTAATTGATTTAATGAGTATAGCAAGGAATTTTTTCTTGGGAAGAGAGCCAATAAGAAATTTCATGGGAATTGTTAATATTTTAGATAAAAATAAGATCGAGAACGTTACTGATAAAGCATTAAAAGATATAGGGATTAATGTCCGCTCTGTTGATGAGGAAGTTTCTATCCTTTCAGGTGGAGAAAGGCAATCAGTAGCTATCGGTCGTGCCATTCATTTTGGAGCTAAATTGTTAGTTCTGGATGAACCAACTGCAGCTTTATCTATCAAAGAATCACAAAAAGTGTTGGACTATGTCTTGGAAGCCAGGGATAGAGGGCTATCAGTTATTTTTATTACTCACAATATCTATCATGTTTATTCAGTTGCTGATCGTTTTACTATTTTAGAGCATGGTGAAAAATTAGGAGATTTTAGAAAAGATGAGATATGTACAGAAGATTTAATTGAAGTAATTAGATGCGGCAAGAAAATTGATAAGAAATTAAATAAGTAATCTATTTGAAAGTTTTATTCGATAATAGGACAGTTCATATCTTTTACAATTTTGAATTAGAGGTTATTATTAGTAAGTCATTATTTTCCCCCTAAATGGAAATATTTTTTCTGGAGGCAAACAAAATATGAAAAATAAAGTGAATGTAGGAGTTATTGGCTTAGGTAGAATCGGAAAATTACATGTGTATAATATCATGGCACAAATTCCAGGCATCAAATTAATTGGAGTTAGCGATATTATTGAAAATTCTTTACAAGAAGTTTCCCAAAAATACGATATACCTATTATAAAAAATGATTATCGTTATTTATTAGACAAGAAGGAAATTGATGCAGTTGTGATATGCTCCTCTACTGATACGCATGCCAAGATTATAATTGAAGCAGCACAGGCGGGAAAAGATATTTTTTGTGAGAAGCCCATTGCCTTGGATTTAAAAGAGATAGACAGGGCATTAGAAGCTGTGAAAGCAGAAGGAATTAAATTGCAAATTGGTTTTAATCGTCGTTTTGATCCTAGTTTTATGAAAGCCAAAGAAATGGTAAAGCAGGGTAAAATTGGTAAACCTCATATTGTTAAGATTACCAGCCGAGACCCTGCACCACCGCCAACAGAATACATCAAGGTATCAGGTGGTATTTTTTTGGATATGACAGTTCATGATTTTGATATGATTCGTTATCTCCTTGACGATGAAGTAAAAGAACTTATGGCAGTAGGAAGTTGCCTGGTTAACCCGGAAATCAGCAAATATAATGATATAGATACTGCAATCATTACTTTTCACTATAACAGTGGTGCTTGGGGAGTTATTGATAATAGCCGCCAAGCAGTTTATGGATATGATCAGAGAATCGAAGTCTTTGGTTCAGAGGGGTGCATCCAGGTAGCTAATAAAAAGCCGACCGAAGTTTCCTTCTATGGAACAGAATCAACTACAAGTGACAAACCATTATACTTTTTTTTAGAAAGGTACAATGAATCTTATATAAATGAGATGAAACACTTCGTTGCTTGTATTCAAAATGATCGTAATCCTTCAGTAAGTGGCTACGATGGGAGGATGGCCGCGGTATTGGGTTATGCTGCCAAAGAATCCTTTAGTAAAAAGAAATTTATAAGAATAGAAAATAATTAATATTGAATTATTAGAACAAAAAATACTGCAATTTTAGAAAGAGAAGAATAATGACAGCAACAATTAGAGATGTAGCAAAAGCAGCTGGAGTTCATCCCTCAACTGTCTCGAGGGTGATAAATGGGAATCCAAATATTAGTCAAGAAACTGTAGAGAAAGTACTATCAGTAATTGAAGAATTAAATTATACTCCTAATGCCCTTGCCAGAGGATTAAAAACAAGTAAATTACATACATTTGGAATGTTGATTCCAGATATTGCAAATCCCTTTTTTGCAGGATTGGCTAGAGGGGTTGAGGATGCAGCTAATGAACATGGATATAATATAATTATGTGTAATACAGATGATTGTCTTGAAAAAGAGATAACTTATCTAAAATTGTTGGAGGAAAGGCGTGTAGAGGGCTTAATCTTAGCAACTGCAAAATTTCGGGATAAGAGTGTTTTAGAATTAGAAAGAAGACGATTACCTTATATGCTACTCTCCCGAAATATTAAAGGATTACAAAGAAATTCAATTTCTATTGATGATATCACAGGAGGATTTCTTGCTACCCAGTATCTTATTAGATTAGGGCATAAGAAGATAGGGCATATAACAGGTCCTTATAATACTACTGCTGCTATGGATAGAATTAAAGGGTACAAGAAAGCATTACAATATTATGGGATCCTCTTTAATAAGAAATATATAGGCGAAGGTGATTTTAGGATTAAGGGAGGATATCAAATGATGAGCAATCTTTTAAGGCTCGATAATCCTCCTACTGCCGTATTTACTGCAAATGATTTATTAGCAGTTGGTGCGATAGAAGCAATACGGGAAAAGGGTTATGATGTTCCCAATGATTTTTCAATTGTAGGATTTGATGATATTCGTTTAGCTTCTTATTTATCACCATCTCTTACTACTATTCGTCAGCCAATGACAGAAATGGGATATTTGGCTATTATTAAGCTATTGGAAAGAATAAAGAAGAAAGTAAGTCATGAAAACATCTTTATAAAACCGGAATTAATTGAAAGAAAATCTTGTCGTAAATATTCAGATGAAAAATAGGAATTTTATTTTGTATTATATAGATATAATTTAAATTTATTAAATATATTAAAAGTGCTATTTAAAATTAATTAAAAAACAAAGGAGATTAAAAATGGCAAAAAAAATGAAGACAGTAGTCCTAGATGCTACCTGGGATCCTAAGCCTGATTTTAAATTAGGTTCCAAGGATGTAGAAGGGAAATTAACCTATTTGGGTAGTAAAGTATGGCGTAATCCTAAGTTGAGAATAGAAGAAAAAGATATTCCTGAGATTGGCCCCACTGATGTCTTGATTAAGGTAAAAGCATGTGGTATTTGTGGTAGTGACGTACATATGGCACAAACTGATGAAGATGGTTATATCTGGTATCCAGGTTTAACGGCTTTCCCAACAACTTTAGGACATGAATTTTCAGGTATTATAGTTAAGGCTGGGCAAGATGCCTTTAATAAACGTACTGGAAAGAAATACGAAGAGGGAGAGGCTGTTACTGCTGAAGAAATGTTTTGGTGTGGTACATGTCGTCCCTGTGTAGATGGATATCCAAATCACTGTGAAAAATTGCAGGAAATTGGATTTAGCATAGACGGTGCCTTTGCAGAGTATGTAAAAGTTGATGCTAAATACACCTGGAGTTTGGAAGAGCTTCGAGAAATTTATAAAGGTGATGATTTATTCCTGGCAGGCAGTCTAACAGAACCCACTTCAGTTGCTTATAATGCAGTAATTGAACGTGGCAAAGGAATTAGGCCAGGTGATAATGTAGTTATTCTGGGTGGTGGCCCAATTGGACAGGCTGCTGTTGCAGTCTTAAAAAGGGCTGGGGCTGCCAGAGTTATTCTTTCTGAGCCATCTGAAGATAGAGCTAAATTAGGTAAGAAAATGGGAGCAGACTATATTGTTAATCCAGTGAAAGAAGATTTTGCACAACGAGTTTTAGAAATTACTGGCGGATTAGGAGCAAAATTATATTTAGAAGCAAGCGGATTGCCAGATAAAGTATGGCCAGGGATTGAACAATGTATCTGGGAAGGGAAAATGGTCAACAGTACAGTTGTAATTGTTGCCCGGGCTGATAAGAAGATTCCTTTAACAGGAGAAGTATTCCAGGTAAGAAGAGCCGAAATTATCGGTTCTCAAGGACATTCTGGTCATGGAACATTCCCCAGGGTTATCAGCGCTATGGCAACGGGAATGGATATGACACCCCTGATTACTAAGAAAATCAAACTAGAAGATGTTCCGGATAATATTGTATTACTGAGGACCTGTAGAGAAGAATGTAAGATAACCTGTCTCTTTGATTAATTTAGAGAAGAAAGAAATAAATTAAAAAATATTTTTCAAGATAAGGAGAAAATTATGAAAGAAAAATGGCTAACAACAGATTACCCTAATATATATTTTGAAAATACCAAAGTGGGTCAACTTAAGAAAAAACTTTTTGATGCACCAATGAATGAGATAGAGGAGATTTTAAAGGAATATGACATTCCTTCTCCTTCTGAGTTAGGCAAAGGTGGCAGTTACATACAAAATTCTCCGCGAATGCATGTCATTGAAGAGCGCAGAAAAGATGATATTGTCTTTGTTCCGGTAGGTTGTACCGAATGTCATGGTGATTATGCCAATACCGGTTTGGATACCTTTATGGTTACCCAAATATGTGAAGGTATCAGAAGATATTGCAAAAAGAAAGGTAATCCGGTTAGTTTGGCTATACCTCCATTGAATTATGGTGCCCATCCCTACCACCATTGTGGGATGGCCGGAACTATCATTATGCCTGAAGATGTAGTTAGAGAGACTATGATTAACGTCATGTTTGGCCTTTGGAATGACGGTTTTAGGAAACAAATCTGGGTTAACAACCATGGACAATTATGGGTATTGGAATCTGCTCTTCAAGAATTTTGTAAGCGCTATCAATTACCCGGAATATACAGAGTAATTGACTGGCATCGTGCCATCAGGGAGTTTTTTATCCCTATAGATAGGAAAGATAGTTTATCTACTGATTTTGTCCATGCCGACGAGGCCGAAGCATCTGTAGGTTTGTTATTATTCCCAGAAATGCTGGATATGAAATATGCTGTTGATACTGAAGGTGAATCTTTATTGCCTGGTGGACATTTCGATACCTCAGTAGATCCATTTCGCAGACCACAGCAGTGGCAGCAGGGAGAAGGGCAATCTGCAATTGAACGATCTGCAGTTCCAGAAGGTGTAGTAGGGAAACCTACCAGGGCAACCGTAGATAAAGCAAAAAGACCTATTGCAGCAATTTTAAAATATCTTACTCTAGTCCATGATGAGATTTTAGAGAATTATCCATCTGGTAAACTTCCTCCAGTAGAAAAAATCAGCTTAAGAGATCCGAAGGAAATGGAACCTTTCTTGAAAGAGCCTATGAGTAAGGGATGGAAATCTGTCTTTGAATTACCTTATATAGGACAGATAAATAGTCTATAGAAAATAGATTCTGTGTCAAAAGTAAACTCACAAACTTTCCCAAAAGACACATTATCAATAATTATTATTAAAATTATATTTTTCTTATACTTCCCTCTCCCTCGGAAGATATTTGAGTACTTCCCTCTCCCCAAGGAGGGAGAGGGTTAGGGTGATGGGGAAGAAATGAAAGAAGAGTATCGGGTCGCAAATACAGTATCTATTCCAATACAAAATAACATAAAAATCAAAACTTAAGATTAAAGAATTAATAAAGTTTTTAATTATTTGTATAGTACAAGCCGTTAGTATTGAATATTGCGTATTGAGTGAAAAAGAAGAAAAGTTTATTAATAGGGCACAAATATCTGCGCCCTAGCTAGAATTGTTGTTTTTTGCTATATTTATTTTGATAAAAGGGGTTTAACTATGAAAAAAAGTATCGTTGTTTCCACGCAGCAGACAAAATTTTCTGCTCTGGCTTTTAAAGAGGATCTAGAGAAAAATATTAAAAAAATTTCTTTATTAGGTTTTGATGGTGTCGAACTTGCTGTTAGAGACCCCAAATATTTAGACATTGAAAGAATTATTCGGATGGTAAATGAAGCCAATTTAGAAGTCCCTGCTATTGGCACAGGTCAAGCCTGGGGAGAAGAAGGCCTGAGTTTTTCTGATTCAAACGAGGTAGTTAGAAAAGCTGCAATTGATAGAATTAAAGAGCAAATAAAATTTGCTTCT
>CAYOLB010000052.1:0-3209 GCA_964404675.1 uncultured Atribacterota bacterium
GAGAGCCTTTTATGATGGCTATCAATATCATTTTGGCTGGAATGAACAGGAAGGTAAAAGAGATGGGAAGGTTTGTGTTATATATGTTGCCCTTAATAACAAATGTGATTCACATGAATATTTATGTAATTTATATGAAGTTTATTATCTTAAACGAGATATTTTAGGACAGGATGGAGAGAAAATAAGGGTAAGCCGATTTAAACTTTTAAAAAAGAGGCCAGTTATACAAGGGGAGTCGGTTTGCTAAACATAAACCTTATATTTATATTCCTATAGATGATACATCTTCTACAACAAATTATATATCTACAGACAACACATACGCAAGCAATACCATTTGGTGATTTGCAAAGCTCGGTATTTTCCTGAGTCTTTCGATTTTCTTGAACAGGAAAATAATACTTTTTAGGAAAAGGGGAAATTACAATGAAACAAATTATCGGAATAGTAATGATAGTAATAGCTTGTTTAGCACCGTTTACGGCTATAGATAGGAACACATAGATATGGATTATGGGGTGGTCTTGCTGTTGATGGTATAGTATTATTTGCGGCAGGGTGGAATAATGATAAGGGAAACATTAATATCGTTATCGAAGAAGATATTACTGCTGGCACTAAAACATTTCTCTTAAAAAATCAATATAAGGAAAAGGATAAACAGCCAGATTGGATACTGAAAAGAATAGAGAATGATGATATGAGAGGACAGAATAAAGAAGAGGCACCATTTTAAATGAAAACACTATCTAAATATCAAGAGTTTCTGCAGTCTAAAAAAAGACGTTATATGGGAAGCGGAAAAGTAGTTTCAGAATCAGAAATTCATCCTATGTTATTTGATTTTCAAAAAAAAGTAACAGCATGGGCTTTGAGAAAAGGAAGGGCAGCTATATTTCTTGATACAGGATTAGGAAAAACATTTTGTCAAATTGAATGGGCAAGACTTTTAAATGTGCCGACCCTCATTGTTGCTCCATTGAGTGTTGCACGCCAAACAGTACGGGAGGCAAAAAAGATTGATATTAATATTAAATATATTCGATCAAAAAACGAAATAGATAATAATACTCAAATTTATATTACAAATTATGAAATGATAGATAATGTATTTGATTCATACTGGAAAGCTATAGTACTTGATGAATCAAGCATTTTAAAATCATTTGATGGGAAAACCAGACTAAAATTAATTAATTTATTTAAAAATGTTCCGTATCGATTAGCTTGTACGGCTACACCATCCCCGAATGATCAAGTTGAACTTGGAAACCATGCAGAATTTTTAGGCATCTGTTCGCAAAACGAAATGTTATCTGAATATTTTATTCATGCTAATTTAGTAATTGAAAAACAATATGGAGATATTATTGTTCGAGAAAAGCAATCTAATAAAAAGGGTACAGAATGGCGCCTTCGTAATTATGCAAAAAATGATTTTTATTATTGGCTATCATCCTGGGCTTTGTCTATGAGAAAACCATCCGATTTAAACTTTAATGATGATGGATTTCTTTTACCAGCTTTAAATATTAAACCTATTTATATTCCCGTTGATTATAAGCCTGAAGGCATGTTATTTTTTAGTTCATTAAAAGGAATTCAAGAACGTGGAAAGGTACGAAAAGATACAATAAAACCAAAAATTACAAAAGCAATAGAAATTATAAACAATAATTCAGAACAATGGATTATATGGTGTGGATTGAATGAAGAAAGCAAACAAATTACACCTCTATTAAATGGTGCAGTTGAAGTAAAAGGCAGTGACAGTCCTGAATATAAAGCTAAAACAATAGAAGATTTTCAAGATGGTAAAATTCGAGTTTTAGTAACAAAACCTAAAATAGCTGGTTTTGGAATGAATTTTCAAAATGCGCATAATATGCTTTTTTTAGGTTTATCTGATTCATGGGAAAGCTATTACCAGTGTATTAGAAGGCAATGGCGGTTTGGTCAAGTAAATCCAGTTAATGTATATATAATCTTATCAGATGTTGAACGAGCAATTTATCAAAATGTATTGCGAAAAGAACAAATTGCTACATCACTGCATAAAGAGCTTATGAAATTTGTTAAAAATTATGAATTAAAAGAACTGAAAGGAGAAGAAAAAAATATGCCTATTTCTCATGAAACATCAACATATAATGGCAACAGTTTTAAAGCAATGTTAGGGGATAGTGCAGAATTATTAAAAGAAATAAATGATAATTCTATTGATTTGTCAGTATATTCCCCCCCATTTGCTGATCTTTATACTTATACATCAAGCGAAAGAGACCTCGGCAATTCAAAAAATTGGGATGAGTTTTTTTCTCATTATAGTTTTATTGTTAAAGAACTTTTAAGAGTAACAAAAAAAGGTAGAAACACATGTGTTCATACTTCAGATATACCAGCCATGTCTATGAAAGATGGGTATATTGGGATTAGAGATTTTCCTGGAGCAGTTATTAAAGCTTATGAAGATGAAGGCTGGATATTTTATGGCCGAGCAATTGTAACTAAAAATCCACAATCACAAGCTATAAGAACTAAAAGTAAAGCACTATTATTCACACAATTAAGGAAAGATTCTGTTGATTCACGCCCCGCATTGCTTGACCATATTCTGATATTTAAAAAACCAGGAAAAGTTGAGATTCCGGTTGAACCCGTAAAAAACGGTGAAATCGACAATGAAAAATGGATTGATTGGGCTGGTGGTATATGGACAGGTATTCGTGAATCAGATATTTTAAAATACAATCAAGCACGATCTGAGCAAGATGAAAAGCATATATGTCCATTACAATTGGGAACCATTGAGCGATGTATTAAATTATATTCTAATCCAGGAGAAACAATATTAACGCCTTTTGGTGGCATTGGGAGTGAGGCATATCAAGCAATTAAATTTGGGAGAAAGGCTATTTTAATTGAATTAAAAAAATCTTATTATGATATTGCTTTGCAAAACCTCATTAAAATAGATAGACAACAAGGAATGGATTTATTTAGTTATATAAACAATAATAATTTAAAAATGGAAATTTTGGTGGGAATTTTGGAATAAATTATACTCATTTCTGGCATAGATTTGGAGTCTTGGCTGGTGTAAGATATCGATATTTAAAACTACCCAGCCGAATGATAGCAAATATAAAAGGGTTGCCAAAAGAAGAATGGGGCAGTTTGTATAATGGATTACCATATCATACTTT
>CAYOLB010000053.1:0-26548 GCA_964404675.1 uncultured Atribacterota bacterium
CATAAAAGAGAAATAAAAGTAGTTATCGAAGTAGTTTTAAACCACACATCTGACCAGCACAACTGGTTCCAGAGGGCTCGTAAAAAAAATGCTCCCAAAAAATGGCGAGATTTTTATGTCTGGAATGATGGTCCGGATAAGTATCAGGATGCTCGAATAATCTTTCAGGACTTTGAGACTTCAAACTGGACCAGAGATTCAGAAAATGACAAATATTTCTGGCATCGCTTTTATTCTCATCAACCTGATTTAAATTATGATAACACTGAGGTTCAGAAAGCCATTTTAGATGTAATTGATTTCTGGATGAAAATGGGTGTAGATGGAATACGATTGGATGCTGTTCCCTATCTCTTTGAAAGAGAAGGGACTAATTGCGAAAATTTGCCTGAATCTATAGGATTTTTAAAAAAAATGAGAGCTTACATAGACCAAAAATATAAAAACCGCATGATTTTGGCGGAAGCCAATCAATGGCCTGAAGATGCTATACGTTATTTTGGAAATGGCGATGCTTGTCATATGGCTTTCCATTTTCCTCTTATGCCGCGTATGTTTATGGCACTAAGAATGGAAGACCGTTTCCCAATTATAGATATTTTAGAACAAACACCGGCTATTCCTGATAACTGTCAATGGTCACTATTCCTTAGAAATCATGATGAATTAACCCTGGAAATGGTCACAGACGAAGAAAGAGATTATATGTATCGTGTGTATGCCCGTGATACTTCTGCTCGTATCAATTTGGGTATAAGAAGACGTTTAGCACCATTATTAGAAAATCATCGAAGAAAAATGGAAATAATGAAAATATTGCTTTTCTCGCTTCCAGGTACGCCCACTATTTATTATGGAGATGAAATTGGTATGGGAGATAATCACTTCTTGGGTGATCGTGACGGAGTTAGAACTCCTATGCAATGGAGCGCTGACCGTAATGCTGGATTCTCCCGTGCTAATCCTCAAAAGCTTTACTTACCGGTAATTATTGATCCTGCCTATCACTATCAGACTGTAAATGTGGAAAACCAGGAACAGAACCAAACTTCTTTTTTTTGGTGGATGAAAAGAGTTATTAACATGCGTAAGAACTATAAAGCTTTTGGCAGGGGAAACATAGAATTCTTGCAGCCTGATAATCCTAAGATTTTGGCTTTTATCCGTAAATATGAAGATGAAATAATTTTAGTCGTCATTAATCTTTCTCGCTTTTCTCAAGTTGCTGAACTGGACTTATCTGAATATGCCGGATACCATCCAATTGAAATATTCAGCAAAAACCAATTTCCTATTATCCAGGATAAACCTTATATTATGACAATGGGTTTCTATGATTATTTCTGGTTTACACTACAAAAAGAAGAAGATAGCCTTGCAGAAAGAGCCAGTAGACAAATTCCGGTAATGAGATCTAAAAAAGACTGGTTAGACCTTTTTGGCAACAGAACAAAATCAAGGATCGAAAATCAAATATTACCCAGATTCTTAAAGGAACAAAGATGGTTTGGCAGTAAATCTCATAAAATATTGAAAATTAATATTAATGAAATAATCCCTATTAAAAATCGTAATGGATATACTTTAGTACTTATTCTAAAAGTTACTTATACTTCAGGACCAGAAGAATACTATCATCTTCCTTTATCCTTCTTAGAAATTGAGCAGGCAGAAACTTTATTACAGGAAAGACCTAATTTTATTTTACTTCACTATCAATCACCTACTGGAGAGGGAATAATTTATGATTCAGTTCTTGATGAAGATTTCCATCAAACCATTTTACAATTAGTTGCAAAAAGAAGAGTTACCAAAACCACTGAAGGAAAATTAAAAGCCTATCCTGGTAAATACTTTAAAAATATCCGAAAAAAAATGGGATCCCTTGAATCATCTAACCTTTTAAATACTGAACAAAGTAATACTTCAATTTTATATGGTCATGAGCTAATCTATAAGTTATTCCGGAAATTAGATGAGGGTATTAATCCTGATTTGGAAATTGTAAAATATATTACTGAGAATACTAATTATAAAAACGTCCCTTCTTTTGCTGGAGCAATTGAATACCATAAAAAAGATGGATCCTTGGTGACTCTAGGCATTTTATATCCCTTTGTCCAAAGCGAGGGAAATGCCTGGGATTATGCACAAGATTATCTCATTAGATATTATGAAAGAGTATTATCTAAAATAACTCAGATAGAGAAATATCCAACGCTACCAGCATCTTTCTTTGAAAAATTTGAAGAGGATATCCCCGAAATGATGTTGGAATTGATTGGTGCACCTTTCTTAGAAATGTCTTACCAATTGGGGAAAAGAACAGCAGAATTACATCAATCCCTTTCACAGCCTACTCAGAATCCCGATTTTAAACCTGAAGCATATTCTTTGCTTTACCAACGTTCACTTTATCAATCCATTCAGAGTTTGGTAAAAAGAGTATTTTTAACATTACGTAAAAACTGCAATCAATGTCCTGAAAGTATCCAGGATGACTTAAAAGAAGTTCTCTCTCTGGAGTCTACAATCATAAATCATTGTAAGAAAATCCTATCTAAGAAAATCAAAGCTAAAAAAATAAGAATACATGGTGATTATCATCTTGGTCAAGTCCTATATACTGGAAATGATTTTTATATTATTGACTTTGAAGGTGAGCCTGCCAGACCTCTGGGCGAGAGAAGGTTAAAACGCTCGCCATTAAAGGATGTGGCGGGAATGCTTCGATCCTTCCATTACGCAGCCTTCGCTCCCTTACTGCAAAATAAAATTGCCGGGGAATATGAAGACCTGGAACACTGGGCAAAATTATGGACTTACTATGTAAGCAAAACCTTTCTCAACGCTTATCTTAAACATGTTGATTCTTCATCTGTTATACCCGAAGATAAAACTGAGATAAATAAATTACTCACAATTTATCTGCTTGAAAAATCAGTTTATGAAATAGGATATGAAATAAATAATCGACCTGATTGGCTGGCTATTCCACTCAAAGGTATACTCTATGAAATAGGAGCGATTCGTAATGAAGAAACAGAATAAGATATCAAATTCAGATTCTATCCTAAGCAAAAACGATGTATTCCTGTTTAATGAAGGAACACACTACCAACTATATAAACACCTGGGTGCCCATCCTTTAGAAAAAAATGGTAAAAAAGGTTTTCATTTTGCGGTATGGGCCCCTAATGCTGAATCTGTTTCAGTTGTTGGTGATTTTAACGATTGGAACACTGAAAATCATAAACTAAGACAAATTCATATTGGGAGCGGTATTTGGGAAGGTTTTATTGCAAACCTGGAAAAAGAGGATAAATATAAGTATCATATTCAATCAAGATACCAGAAATACTCTGTAAACAAAAGGGATCCCTATGCATTCTATGGAGAAAAACCCCCATTAACTGCCTCAATTTTATGGGATCTTAAATATCAATGGCATGATCAATTATGGATGAAAGAGAGAAAAGAGAATAATCAATTAGACCAGCCTTTTTCTATTTATGAGGTACATATAGGTTCCTGGCGAAGAAAGCTAAAACCGGAAAATGATTTTCTGAATTACCGGGAATTAGCTGTAGAGTTAGCCCAATATTGTAAAGAAAGTGGATTTACCCATCTTGAACTCTTACCTGTAACAGAGCATCCTTTTTACGGTTCCTGGGGCTATCAGACAGTAGGTTACTTTTCTCCTACCAGCCGTTATGGTACACCACAGGATTTCATGCACTTTGTAGATTATATGCATCAGCAAGGCATTGGTGTAATTTTAGATTGGGTACCTTCTCATTTCCCATCAGATGAACATGGCCTGGTGTATTTTGATGGAACTCACCTGTACGAACATGCTGACCCAAGGCAGGGATTTCACCCTGACTGGAACAGTTATATTTTTAATTATGGCAGAAAAGAAGTGCAGTCATTCTTAATAAGCAGTGCATTCTTTTGGCTGGATTACTACCATGTGGATGGCTTGCGTGTGGATGCTGTCGCCTCTATGCTATATCTGGATTATTCCCGCAAAGAAGGAGAATGGATACCAAACCGTTACGGTGGTCGGGAAAATTTAGAAGCCATCTCTTTCATTAAAAAATTAAATGAGGCTTCTTATTATTATTTTCCAGGTATCCAGATGATTGCCGAAGAATCCACTGCCTGGCCTATGGTTTCCAGACCTATCTATTTGGGTGGGCTTGGTTTTGGTATGAAATGGAATATGGGTTGGATGCATGATACCCTTTCCTACTTTTCTAAAGATCCAATCTATCGAAAATATCACCATCAGGAACTTACCTTTAGCTTAATATATGCTTTTAATGAAAACTTTGTGCTTTCTCTATCTCATGATGAAGTAACACATGGCAAGAAATCATTATTGGAAAAAATGCCTGGAGATGACTGGCAAAAATTTGCTAATTTAAGACTTTTATTTGGTTACATGTTTGCTCATCCGGGGAAAAAACTCCTCTTTATGGGTAGTGAATTTGGACAAAGGCGGGAATGGCAACATGACTATTCCCTGGACTGGCATATACTTGAAGATGAAAAGCATGCAGGATTATTAAAATGGGTTCAAGACCTTAACCATGTCTACAAAGAAGAAAAATCCCTGCATGAAGTCGATTTTGATAGTTCAGGCTTTCAATGGATAGAAAGCAATGACTGGAACCATAGCGTACTAGCTTTTCTACGAAAAAGCAAAAAGGGTGAGGAAAGCATACTGGCAATTTGTAATTTTGTACCAACCCCCTGGTATAATTACCGCATTGGGGTCACTGAAAATGGGATCTGGCAAGAAATCCTCAATAGCGATTCCTCTCTATATGGAGGAAGCGGCCTGGGAAATATGGGTAAAGTTAAACCCACGCCGACCCCTATGCATGGATTTGATTTCTCAATTAATGTTACTATTCCTCCGCTGGGAATTCTTTTTTTAAAAAAGCAGGTAGAGTAATATGATAATCGGCACTGATTATCTTAACACTAAAAAAACCAGATTTTCTGTTTGGGCACCCCATAGAAAAAAAGTGGCAGTTCATTTTGTTTCTCCTGAAAATAAGATTATTGAACTAAAATCGATAGGAGAAGAAGGCTACTGGTTTCTTGAGATTAATAAAAATCTTTTAAACTATAAATATTTTTACCAGCTGGATAAAAAAGAAGAATTTCCCGATCCAGCCTCAAACTTTCAGCCTGAAGGGGTATATGGACCATCACAAATAATCGATCATTCTTTTTCCTGGAATGATGAAAAATGGCCAGGCATTGCATTATCAGATATGATAATATATGAACTGCATGTAGGAACATTTACTACAGAAGGAACCTTTGAAGCAATCATATCCAGGTTAGATGAACTGGCAAAATTAGGAATTAATGCCATAGAATTGATGCCTATTGCTCAATTTCCAGGAGAGAGAAATTGGGGTTATGACGGAGTTTTCCCTTTTGCAGTGCAAAATTCCTATGGCACTCCATATAGTTTGAAAAATTTGATTAATATCTGTCACCAAAAAGGTTTTGCAGTCTTGTTGGATGTTGTTTATAATCATCTTGGCCCAGAAGGAAACTATCTTCCACAATTTGGCCCTTATTTTACCGATAAATATCAATCTAATTGGGGGAAGGGAATAAATTTTGATGGTCCTTACAGTAATAATGTAAGAAAATTCTTCATTCATAATGCCCTTTATTGGTTGGAAAAAAACCACTTTGATAGTTTGCGACTTGATGCTATTCATAGTATTTTTGATATGAGTGCTACCCATTTTTTGGCAGAACTATCTCTGGCAATAAATAAACTATCCAAAAAAAATAAAAGGAAATATCTGCTCATAGCAGAAAGTGATCTTAATGATAACAAGGTTATCAGAAATAAGGATCGGGGTGGATATAATTTAGATGCCCAATGGAATGATGATTTCCACCATTCTCTGCATGCCCTGCTTACTGGAGAAAATACTGGTTATTATGAAGACTTCGGAAAAGTAGAAAATTTAGCCAAGGCAATAAAAGAAGGTTTTATTTATTCCGGGCAATATTCTCACTATCGTAAAAAAAATCATGGTAATAGTTCCCGATTTATCCCGACAGACAAATTTATTGTCTATTCACAAAATCATGATCAAATTGGAAACCGTATGCTTGGAGAGAGACTTTCAATAATAGGAACATTTGAAAGATTAAAATTAGCAGCAGCTACAGTTCTTCTTTCTCCTTATATACCTCTTCTCTTTATGGGAGAAGAATATGGTGAAGATGCGCCCTTTTTATATTTTATCAGCCACCAGGACCAGCGCTTGGTAGAGAAAATCAGGAAAGGCAGAAAAGAAGAATTTGCTCAATTTCAATGGCAACAGGAACCTCCTGATCCACAAACAAAATCCACGTTCCTAAAAAGTATGATTAATTGGCAGAATAGAAAAGAAAAAGACCACGCAATTTTATTAGACTATTACACTCAGCTGATAAAATTAAGAAAAGAATATCCACTGCTAAAATCTCCAACTAAAAAAGAAATAAAGGTATGGATAGCCAAAAGAAATAAGATTCTTGTGCAAAAAAGAATTGGAGAAAAACAACAATTTCTGTTAATAGCCTCTTTCAATTCTTCTAAAACAAAATTTCATTTAAGTCAGTGTAAAGAATATTCGATAACTGAAAACTTTTGTTGGAACATAGTCTTTGATTCATCTCAAAAAAAGTGGCTTGGAGATAAAACATTTGCGCCTGATATCTTTTCTGAAAAAGAATATATAATTCTAAAACCCTTCCAATTTCTCTTATATAGAAAAAAGGAGTGAACAAGAAAAAAATGGAAAAGAATAAATATATATGTATTCACGGACACTTTTATCAACCTCCACGAGAAAATCCCTGGCTGGAAGATATTGAGCTACAGGATTCAGCTTATCCCTTTCATGACTGGAATGAACGGATATCAGAAGAATGCTATAAAACCAATACCGCCTCACGTATACTGGATAAGGAGGGTGATATCATTCGAATCGTTAATAATTACAGCAGTATTAGCTTTAATTTCGGTCCAACCTTATTATCATGGATGAAAAAACATCAACCGGAAATATATCAGGCAATCCTGGATGCAGATAAAGCCAGTATAGAAAAATTTAATGGCCATGGTTCAGCTATTGCCCAGGCCTATAATCATATGATTATGCCTCTGGCTAATGAAAAAGACAAATATACCCAGGTGTATTGGGGAATTCAAGATTTTCAGGAGCGTTTCGGTCGTTATCCAGAAGGCATGTGGCTTCCAGAAACAGCAGTTAATTATGATACCCTGGAAATTCTTGCTGAATTGGGAATTAGATATACTATCCTGGCACCGCATCAGGCAGCTAAGATTAAGAAAATGGAAAATGACAATCAGTGGGAAGACATAGGATATTCCGATATTAATTTCCGACAAGCGTATTTATGCAATTTGCCATCCGGCAAATCAATTAATGTCTTCTTCTATAATGGAGCCCTGGCTCATGAGGTCAGTTTTGGGGGTCTTTTGCGTGATGGAAAAAAGTTCGCCGACAGCCTGCTAAGTAATTTTTCCCAGGATGAACAAAAACCGGAAATAGTGCATATAGCTACAGATGGAGAAACTTTCGGTCATCATCATCGTTTTGGAGATATGGCTTTATCATTTTGTTTAAATCATATTAAAGAAAATAAGTTAGCCAAAATAACCAATTACGGGGAATATCTGGAACTATACCCGCCAGCTCATGAAGTGCAAATTGTTGATAATACTTCCTGGAGTTGTGTGCATGGAATTGAACGCTGGAGAGATGATTGTGGTTGCCATACCGGCATGAATCCCAACTGGAACCAAAAATGGAGAAAACCACTTCGGGAAACCATGGACTGGTTAAGAGACAAGACAATAAATATCTTCGAAGAAGGAGCTTCCGCCTACTTCCAGGATGTATGGCAATCCAGGAATGAATATATTAATATCATCCTGAACCGCAGTGAAGAAAATATAGATAATTTCTTTAATCAATTTGCCAGTTATTCCCTTAAGCACGAAGAAAAGATTAAGGCCCTTAAATATCTGGAAATGCAAAGGAATGCCATGCTCATGTATACCAGTTGCGGTTGGTTTTTTGATGATATATCAAGGATTGAAACAACTCAGGTTATGCATTATTCTGCCCGCACCATGCAATTAGCTAAAGAATTGCACAGCATCGATTTAGAACCAGGATATATAAAAAGATTGGAGCAGGCTCCTAGTAATATTCGCAAATATAAGAATGGGGCAATAATTTATAAAAAAATTATTCAACCAGCAATAATTGATTTGCTGCGGGTTGGTTCACACTATGCTGTCTCAACACTCTTTAACGGTAAACAAAAAAATATTTATTCATATCAAATCCTGGAAGATAAAATAGAACGCCATGAAAAAGGTCAATTAAAAATTGCTGTCGGCCAAGCTGTCATTAAATCAAATGTTACCCTGGAACAGGACAAAATAAGCTTTGCAGTTCTTCATTTAGGCGACCATAATGTGAACGGGGGAGTAAGACGTTATCAAGATGAAGAGACTTACCAAAAAATGGCTCAAGAAATCAAGACAGCTTTTAACCAGACAAATGTGGTAGACATTATCAGGTTAATTGACAAATATTTTAAAACTAACAGTTATTCTCTCTGGTATTTATTCAAAGATGAACAAAGAAAAGTAATTCAAAAAATACTACAGCCGACCAAAGAAGAAGTTGAAAACAATATCAAACAGCTATATGCAGCTAACTATACTGTTATTAATTTCTTAAAACAATTAAATATTCCAGTTCCCCAATCATTATCAATTATTGCTAAAGAGGCTACTAACCTTGAGTTAAACGGTCTTTTCTCCCAAAATCTTATAGATCTGGAAAAAATGGAAAAACTGATAGAAGAAATTCAAGACTGGTCTATCGATATAGATAAAAATACACTGGAATTTAACATTGAGCGATGGGTAAATGATTCAATTGAAAAATTACATGAACAACATGATAGCATTGAATATATCCAGGCAATCACTGCTACCCTTGATAAACTGGATAAAATAGATATTACTTTTTATCCATGGAAGGCTCAGAACATTTATTTTCAAATGAAACAGGAATTGATTCCCATTTTTCAGGAGAAAGCCAGTCAGGGAGATAAAAATGCAAGTATATGGCTGGAAGAATTTAAAAAATTAGGGGTATTGCTTAGTGTAGGAGTGTCTTAATGAAGATTCCTTTATCAACTTATCGTATTCAATTTAATCCTTCTTTTGGATTTAAAGAAACAAAGAATATCATTCCTTATTTAAAGGAACTGGGAATCACTACCATCTATGGCTCACCAATTCAGCAATCAAGAAATGATAGTCAGCATGGATATGATATGGTTGATTTTAGCAGAATAGACTCGCAATTAGGAGGAGAAAAAAACTTCCAACAATTAATCAAACAGATTAAAAATAGCCAGATGAGCTGGCTACAGGATATTGTGCCTAATCATATGGCATATCACACAACCAATCCTTTTCTATATGACATTTTGAAAAACGGCAACAAATCAACTTATGCTGACTATTTTGATATTGACTGGCAACACAAAGATGAAAAATTACATGGTAAATTGTTATTCCCTTTTCTGGAAAAGCCATTAGAAGATTGCATACAGGAAGGTTTGATGCAACTATCCTATGAAGACGGTAAATTCTTGGTCAATTATCATGATTTTTCCCTTCCCTTCAAGCAAGATAATTTTCATGAAATACTATCATTTTTTTTAAATCTTGTTCGAGTTGATGAACAAAGCACTCTTCCCGCAAAGGATTCTGCCAAAATATTATGGTTATTGGATAAAGTAAATAAAAATTCCTACAAGTTCAGCTATCAATTCTGGGAAAGACTATTAATGGCCCAAAACTATTTACCTGTCTATTGGAAAGAAAGCAGAAAAGAAATTAATTACCGCCGATTCTTCAGTATTAATGAACTTATATGCTTAAAAATGGAAAAGAAAGATGTTTTTGACTCTGTACATCAACTAATCCTAAAAGAGGTTCGCCAGGGAAACATCACCGGTTTAAGAATTGATCATCTGGATGGTCTGTTTAACCCAAGAAAATATCTGAAAAGACTGCGCAAAGAGGTGGCAGATACTTATACGGTTGTAGAAAAAATATTACAACCTGAGGAAATGCTCCCTGTGAGCTTTTCAGCAGAAGGGAACACCGGGTATGATTTTCTTTATTATCTAAACAATCTGTTCTGTCAGAAAAAAAATGGAAGAAAGTTTTTCAATATTTACCATTCCTTTATCAACAAACAATATAATCCTAGACGATTAACCCAACAATTAGTAAAGAAAAAAAGACTGATTTTAAAACAGCAAATGTATGGTGATTTGAGAAATATAACTAATTTCTTTTATGACCATTATCAACAATATATTAAACAATCATCTTTTGTTATCAACTGGGAAAAACTGTTAAAAGCATTGCAGGAAATTATGATTCGTCTGTCCTGTTACCGAACTTATATCAGCCAATCCAGTGTAAAGAAAAAAGAAATAAATCAGCTGTTGCAGATTATTAATTACACAAAACAAGTTAACCCGGAATTAAACGTTGAATTACAATTTATTTCTAGCCTGCTAATAAATCTGCTAAATAAAAGATTGAATGAATCAGAAAGAAAAAGTGCAATTTGGCTGGTAATGAGGTTACAGCAATTTACCGGTCCTCTGATGGCTAAAGGAATGGAAGATACCCTACTTTATTGTTATCACCCTTTGCTTTCCTTAAATGAAGTAGGTGGCGAACCGGGAATTTTTGGAATAAACAAAAATAAATTTTATACCTTTCTAAAAAAGAAAGAACAGAAATGGCCTTATTCCATGAATGCCAGTACAACCCATGATACCAAAAGAGGAGAAGATATCAGGGCAAGAATTAATGTTCTTTCGGAAATACCTGAATACTGGCAGAAAAAACTTGCTTACTGGCACCAGCTGAACTTATCTAAAAAGGTAAAAGAAAAATCCTTACTATTTCCTGATAATAATATGGAATACTTTCTCTATCAAACATTAATCGGAACCTTCCCTTTTTCAGGATTAATTGGCATTAATGGAAGCTATATCAAAAGAATCCAGCAATATATGATAAAATCTGCCCGAGAGGCAAAAATTTATACCAGTTGGCTGAGTCCTTATCAAAGATATGAAACCATACTAACTTCCTTTGTTGTAGATATTCTGAAAAAGAAAAATAATACTTTCCTGAATGACCTTTATGATTTCCAGAGATATATATCTTATTATGGTTTGCTTAATTCACTTTCTCAGGTTGTGCTTAAATTAACTTGCCCTGGAATTCCGGATTTTTACCAGGGATCAGAGTTATGGGATTTACGTTTGGTTGATCCGGATAATCGCCGCCCGGTTGATTATAATTATAGAATAAATTCGTTACAGGATATAAAAACATCGGTGAAAAATCCTAAGAATACTATTAATATATTAAAAGAACTTTTAAGTAAACCTGAGAATGGTAAAATTAAACTATTTATCATCTATCAATTGTTGCAGTTAAGGAATAGAGAGTCTGAATTATTTTTAAAAGGTTCTTTCGTTCCTCTTTCTATTAAGGGTAAATATAAGGATAATATTATTGCCTATTTGAGAACATATAAAAACAAGACTCTTATCACTATAGTGTCTCGCTTTTATACAAAGGTAGTTAGAACTGGTCAGTATCCCCTGGGAAACAATATCTGGAAGAATACTTTTATAGAACTACCTAAAAAGAAAACACATCCAGGATTAGAATGGGTTAGCCAGCAATATGTTCGATTAGATGAATTGACACCGGCAGGCAATATTTTAAAATATTTTCCGGTAGCAGTAATCCTAGCAGATAAGGAGAATTAATGATGAAGAAATATCGTAGCAGTGGCATATTAATGCATATATCCTCTTTGCCCTCAAAATTCGGTATCGGAGATTTTGGACCAACAGCATATGACTTTGCAAAGCTATTAAAAAAGAATAAACAGCATTGTTGGCAAATCCTTCCTTTAAATCCGACAGAATTGAAGCATGGCAATTCTCCTTATTATTCCCATTCAGCCTTTGCCGGCAACTCTATCTTTATTAGTCCTGAACTGCTTTATCAAGATGGATTATTGGCAAAAAAAGATTTAATAAATTATCTTCTACCTGAAGGAAAACATACAAACTTTGCTAGGGTATATTCCTTAAAGAAAAAAATGCTTGCAAAAGCCTGTGAAAATTTCAACATGGCAACTAAATTTCAACATGAATTTAAATCTTTCTGTCAAAATCAGTCCTTTTGGCTGGATGATTATGTGCTTTTTGAGGTATTGCGCTATCAGTACCCAGACCAGCAATGGAATGACTGGCCTAACCCAATAAGAGAACGTGATATAAACACGCTACAATTGTTAACTAAAAAATTGGAAAAGGAAATAGAAAATCAAAAGATTGTTCAGTTTCTTTTTTTCAGGCAATGGAATAAACTAAAAAATCATTGTAAATTAAATAATATAAATATTATCGGAGATATGCCTATCTATGTTACCTATCATAGTGCCGATGTCTGGTCTCACCCGGAATTATTTAAACTGGATAAGAACAAAAAACCTCGATTTAAAGGTGGTGTCCCACCGGACTATTTCAGCAAAACAGGACAGCTATGGGGAAATCCGGTCTATCAATGGTCTACACATCGCAAAGAAAAATTTGATTGGTGGAAAAAACGAATAAAACACAATCTTTCCATGGTTGATTTACTGAGAATTGACCATTTCCGTGGGTTGATTTCTTACTGGGAAATCCCGGCTGCTGAAAAAACAGCTATTAATGGTAATTGGAAGAGAGCTGGAGGAAATAGCTTTTTCCGAATGCTCTCCAGGGAATTTCCTAATCTTCCATTTATTGCCGAAGACCTGGGTGTGATTACTAAAGATGTGGTTAAAGTTATAAACCAACTAGGGCTCCCCGGAATGCGAGTAATACAATTTGGCTTTGATAAAGATGTTTTTCCTGACAGCCTTCATCTTCCCCATAATTACCAAAAAAATTGTATAGTATATACCGGAACTCATGATAATAATACAATAAGCGGCTGGCTAAAAAATGAGATAAAAGCTTGTCAAAAGAGATTGATTGAAAAATACCTGGGCAAGACAATTCAAGCAGAAAATTTTCATTGGGATATAATTCGATTAGTCCAGGCTTCGATTGCACAAATGGCTATTATTCCTATCCAGGATATTCTGGGTCTGGACGAAAAAGCAAGAATGAATTACCCCTCTCATGCTGATTCCAACTGGCAATGGCGGCTAACTAATAAAAATTCATTAGAAATCCAAGAATATGCTTTACCTAAATTAAAAGAATTGGCAGAAATATATGGAAGAGAGAAAATTCTATAGACATCATATCTCTGATTAATTATGATATCTATTGCTATAACTATAGAAAATATGATATATTTTGTTATTGTATAATAAATATAAATTCTACCAAAACTAAAAACTAGGTATATAAAAATGCTTAAGAAAGATGTGGTAACATGAATAATCTATTGGAAATAAAAGATTTATCCTTAGCAATCAACGGGAAAACTATTTTAAAAAATATCAATATGGAAATTTGGGAAGGTTATGTCCACGCTATTGTTGGTCCTAACGGTGCAGGTAAGTCTACTCTGGCCTCTACCATTATGGGGCTGGAAGGTTATCGAAACTTTACCGGCAGTATTCATTTCAAAGGAAAAAATATTAGCCAGCTTAGTATTGATGAACGTGCCCGAATGGGTATTACCTTTGGCTGGCAAGAACCAGCTCGTTACGAGGGATTGCTTATTAGAGATTTCTTAAAGGCGGCAGCCAGGGAAAGAAACGGAGATTTTATCTTTGAACAATTAAATAGAGTGGGACTTGAACCTGAAGATTATGCCAATCGTGCAGTAGATAAAACCCTGAGTGGAGGGGAACGGAAAAAAGTAGAGTTGGCATCTATTTTAGCTATGGACCCTGATTTGGTATTATTAGATGAACCTGATTCGGGAATTGACGTAGAAACTCTGGATAAAATGTTTGAAGTTATCAAAGAACAGAAAAAAAAGAAAAGAACTATCGTACTTATCACCCATAGCCTGGCAGTATTAAAACAGGCTGACCATGCTTTCATGTTCTGTAATGGAGAAATATTACGAAAGGCTGAAACTAAAAAGGTAATACCTTATTTCAAAAATAATTGTATTCCCTGTAAACATAAAAATATTCCAGATGAAGAAGGTGTAAAACTTGGATAAGACAAAATTAACTAAAGAATTATCTCGAATAACTGAAACTGATGATATTTTTAAGCAACCTGATATTGCGCATATTTTTATCCACCATCATAAGGTTGTTCAGTCTCATCTTTTACCCGGCTTAAAAGTTGATGTTAAAGAATTTGAAGATCATATAGAGGTTAATACTGTAATAGAAAAAGATACAAAAATAGAAAAGCCAGTACATATGTGTTTCGGTATGATTCCTGAAAACGGGATTCAAAAAATGGTCATCAATACTGATATTCGAGAAAATGCCTCGGTTTCTTTCCTGGCACATTGTGCTTTTCCAAATGCAGTTGATGTCCAGCACATTATGGATGGCACTATCAAAGTAGGCAAAAACGCAAGATTTCGCTATTTTGAAAAACATGTTCATGGCTCCCATGGTGGGGTTAAAGTTTATCCGCATGCCAAAATTCATCTCCTGGAAAAAGCACATTTTTATTCTGAATTTGAATTAATCAAAGGTAGGGCAGGATTAATTGATATCAACTATGAGGCTACCTGTGAAACGGACAGTGTTTTAGAAATGGTTACCCGTATTAGCGGTAAAGGAGAAGATTTAATTAATATTAAGGAAATTGGCTACCTGGTTGGAGAAAGATCACGTGGTTTTTTAAGTTCTCGAGTTGCAGCTACCGGTAACACCAGGGCTGAAGTCTACAATAAATTAACAGCATCCGCTGCTTATGCTAGAGGACATGTAGATTGTACAGAGATTATCAAGGATAATGGTGTGGTGAGTGCTATTCCTGTTGTTGAAGTTAATCATCCTAAAGCCCATATTACACATGAAGCGGCATTGGGTAGTGTTGATTCCAAACAATTACAAACTTTAATGGCCAGAGGATTAAATGAAGACAAAGCAACAGACCTGATTATCCAGGGTCTATTAAGTTAAAACAAAGAAACCATCAATTAGGGAGGATAATTCTAAAATGATTAATAGAAATACTTTCCTCGGAATAATTTTAATTATTATTGGATTTGGCTGGACATTATCTAATTTACACCTGATTAATGATCAATGGATTTTACCGTTTGTTGGCATTGTATTTATTGCAGCTTATCTTTACCGCGGCAGTGCCCAAAAAAAAGGAACTATTGGTTTTCTGATTGCCGGCTGCATTATCTTTATGGTAGGTCTTTTTGCCGCTTTAAATGACAGCCTTTATCTGGGACCATTTGAAGGTGCCCTGTTCTTCTTTTTTGTTGGAATTGCCTTTTTACCCATTTACTTTATCCATACCCGCCACCTGCAGGACAAAAATTCCGGCAATCAAAAATGGCCACTTTATACCGGTCTGATTATTATGGCTTTTGGTCTTTTTGTCCTTATCACAGAAACAGCACATCTTCCTCTATTACGTAGAATTTATCCCATTCTTTGGCCTATGGCTATAATTGTACTTGGTTTGTATATAATATTGAAAGGAGGGAAAAAAGAAGATTAATATTTTTAGTTTTCGCCGGGAAATAGCACACTAATAATTTCTTTCACCTCTTCACTAATAACTCTATAACAAATGTGTGTCCCGTTTCTCTCTCCTTTAATAATCCGGGCTGCATTTAGTTTACCTAAGTGCTGAGAAACGGTTGACTGGGGTTTTTCTAAACAGGTATGCATTTCACTCACATTACAAGGATTTTTGATTAGCCTGCGGATAATACAAAGACGTACAGGATGTGCAATGACTTTTAATAATTCACTATTATTTTGTAATTTCTCATTAATCATCTTTGCCTGCTGCCATACATATTGAATGTCATTTTCAGATAGTCCCTTTTTTCTTTATTTAACTATTACCAGCTTCTTAGAAGGTGGTAATAGTTAATAACACATCGAAAGAAAAAGTGATAAAATTGGACCCTCTATTAGAAGTTTTTAAATCCACCCACTATGCGGGTGCAAAATTTTCTGTTATTTCAAGTTTAATTATACTTCCTCCTGCCAGGAAAGACAAATTAAAGCTTATAATCAATCCCACTTTTTAGAATCGGCTTCTAAAACATCTGATTTTAATATCTTTTCATAACTATAAAGAGGACAATTATCTTGTCTGCATGTTGTAGGATAATATGTTTTATATCCGCCACTAAGATTTTTAACCTTACTAAAACCACTCAACTTTAATATCCTATAAGCCAAGTAACCTCTCAATCCTACCTGACAATATACCAAAATCATCTTATTATTATCTAATTCACCCAAACGATCTCTTAACTCGTCCAAAGGGATATTGATTGCCCTCTCTATCATTCCCTCTTCACACTCATTTGGCTTTCTTACATCAAGAATAATACTGTTATTAAGGTCATACTGTTCAAATTCATCCCAGTGAAATATTTCCAAATCACCTTTTATAATATTATTAGCAACATAACCAGCCATATTAATCGGGTCTTTTGCACTCCCGTATGGTGGAGCATAACATAGTTCGAGATTTTCTAAATCAGATACATTAAGACCAGAGCGGATTGCAGTAGCAATAACATCAATACGCTTATCTACACCTTCTTTGCCAACGGCTTGTGCACCCAGTATTTTACCATCATCGGGAGAAAATAAAATTTTTAGAGAAATAGGCGAAGCACCCGGGTAATAACCGGCATGTGAAGGAGAATGGATATATGATTTCTGATAAGCGATTTTGTTTCTTTTTAATAACTTTTCATTATTCCCGGTCGTGGCAATAGTTATATCAAACACTTTAATAATTGAACTACCCTGTGTTCCATTATAAACTTCCTTTTTCCCCAAAATATTGTCGGCAGCAGTTCTTCCCTGTTTATTAGCCGGACCAGCCAAAGGAATTAGGGCAGCATTGCCGCTGATATAATCAAGAACTTCAATAGCGTCACCAACTGCATAGATGTCAGGATCTGAAGTCTGTAAATATTCATTAACCTTAATTCCACCAGTTTTTCCGATATCTAAACCGGCATCTTTTGCCAGACCGATTTCCGGTCTAACACCTACTCCCATAATTATCATATCAGTTTTTATCTTTTTCCCGCTAGTAAGTATCAATATTTGGCAACTACCTTCATGTTCTATAGACTGCACCGGATCAGATAAATAAAATTCTACCTCTTTTTCTTTGAGATGTTGATGAACCAGAGTAGCCATTTCATAATCAAGAGGACCAAGTATCTGGTCCATTAATTCAATAATAGTAACTACGAACCCAGCCTTTTTTAAATTTTCGGCAATTTCGATTCCAATATAACCAGCACCAAATATTACCACCCGCCTGGGATTGTTTTTCTCCAGAAATTCTTTTATCGCTAATACATCAGGAATATCTCTCAGAGTAAAAACTTTATCGGCATCTAACCCTTTGATCGGTGGGATGAAAGGTTTTGCTCCCGGAGAAAGTAGTAATTTATCGTATTTCTCTTCATAGCTTTTATTTTTTATCTGCTCTTTAATCAGTACTGTTTTTTTAATTCGATCAATTTCCATAACTTCTTGATTGGTACGTATATCCAGGTTAAAACGTTTTCCGAACAATTCAGGGGTTTGAATTACTAAATCCTCCTCTTTTTGTATCTCACCACTAAGATAATAAGGTAAACCGCAATTGGCATAGGAAATATATGCTCCTCGTTCTAAAATAACAATCTCTGTTTTCTCATCCAGTCTTCTTAGACGAGCAGCAGCAGAAGCTCCACCGGCTACTCCACCGACAATAACAACTTTCATAAATTAAACTCCTTATTAGTATATATTTATATATTCAAATATTTAGATATAAAGATATACTATAATATTATCAATCTTTGGTCAATGGTTTTATCATAAAGATAAAGCTATGCTAACTGAAACAATTTACCTTGCTTAAATCCTAAATAGACGAAAAATAGCATGAAAGAGCTCCTTTAAGAGATAGCCAAGAGATCAAGAGAAAAGAGCAGAGAAAAAAACTTAAACGCTTTTTAGAGGCTTCTTAAAACAACCCCACTATGAGGATGCGATATTTACTTGCATTACATATTTTTATGGCCTTGCCAGATATAGATATTTTGATTATGATAATAGATAATCTAAATTTAGAGAATATTCTTTTAAAAAATATGTAAATTAAAATAATATGGCTTATAATGATACCCTTAAGTTATTTACAAAGGAGAACTAGTTATGAATACTCACAAAGATATTGAAAATAAAAATATCCAAATATGTAGAGAAAACTTTTTAAAGAATCACTTTAATTTCATTTTAGCTAATCATACAGAAGAAGCAAGAGATATCATAATAAACGAAATTATTCCAAAACTGAATATAAAAACTGCTTCATGGGGTGACTCTATTACCGTGATGGAAACAGGAATTTTGGAAGAATTGAATAAATCAAAAAATATTAACTTTATCCAAACTTTTGATGAACAAATTTCACGAGAAGAAATTATTCAACGGAGAAGAGATGCTCTTGGGGTAGATTTATTTATCACTGGAAGTAATAGCTTAACCGAAAAAGGCCAGTTGGTTAATCTGGACATGGTAGGTAATCGGATAGCACCAATGATTTTTGGACCAAAACATGTTATTATTATCGTTGGAAAAAATAAAATAGTTTCTAATATTCCCGAAGCAATGGATCGCATCAGAAACTATGTTGCTCCCAGGAATGCAAAAAGACATCAGTTAAAAACACCTTGTGTTTTAACAGGAAAATGCATGGACTGTCAGGATAATAACCGTATTTGTAATGCTTGGAGTATTATCGAGAAGTCTTATCCACCGGGGAGAATTACTATTATTCTTATTAATAAGGATTTGGGATTATAATCCATTTACATGGTTTTATTAATTACTAATTATTGAATATTTGGAGGTAAATTGTATGAAAAAATTATATCGTTCCAGAAAAGACAGTAAAATTGCCGGAGTGTGTGGCGGAATTGCAGAATACTTTGAAGTTGACCCTACCATCATCCGCTTGTTAGCTCTGTTGACCATCTTTTTTGGAGGAGGTGGAATTATTGCTTATATTATCGCCTGGATTATTATTCCATTAGAACCTATAGAGGGAAGCTCACCATCACCTGAAGAACAAACAAACAATACTAAAAAAGAAAATAAAGATGAAGAAACCGTTGATGCAGAAATTATTGAAGACTCAGAAAATAAAAAAGAATAAAATTAATTTTTTCACGAAGATAAATATGCTGTACAATTTTTAAGATAGATTAAACTTTTTCTTGTTTACTGAAATATAAAACCTTATAATGACTATAATAATTTACTTTGCTATATAAAGGAGAAAACAATGAGTCTCCAACTAAGAATATGGATGTTAATTATATTAATGTTTGCCATACTCTATGGCGTTATTGTCGGTATCGGCACCTACCTTGGAGCAGGAAATTTAACTACCTATTTGATCCTGGCTATAGGAATAACTTTATTCCAATACCTTTTAGGTCCTTCTCTAGTTACTGCTATGATGAAAGTAAAATGGGTTAGTCAATCAGATGAGCCAGAACTTCATAAGATGATCGAAGAATTATCGCAAAAAGCAGGAATTCCTAAACCAAAGGTTGGGATTTCACAGATGGCAATCCCCAATGCATTTGCTTTTGGTAGAACTGTAAAAGATGGCCGAGTATGTGTCACCAGGGGAATGCAAGGACTATTAAGCCAGGAAGAATTAAAAGCAGTCATAGGACATGAAATTTCTCATCTCAAACACAAAGATATGGTACTTATAACCATTTTATCAGTTATTCCTTTAATGCTTTATTGGTTAGCCTGGCGCATGATGTGGGGTGGTATGTTCAGGAGAAGAGAGAGCGGTGGTTCAGCTGCTTTAATAGGTCTGGTTGCCTTTATCCTTTATTTTATCACTAATCTGCTAGTTCTGTATGGCTCCAGAATAAGAGAATATTATGCAGACCAGGGAAGTATTCAGCTAGGCAACCCACCTCATCAACTTGCATCAGCTCTCTATAAATTAGTTTATAGTTCAGCCCGTTTTAAGGGAAATCAAAAAGGTGAACAGGAACTCCGTGAAGTAGAAGGTTTTCGTGCTTTTTTTCTTAATGATGTCGCCAGGGCTCATCAAGAAATTAAAGAGTTGAAAGAACTGGATGGAAATCTCAGTGGTACAATTGAACAACATGAACTGCTTAATCTAAGGGGGAAACAAATCAAGATAAGCCAATCGGAAAAAATGATGGAATTATTTACCACCCATCCCAATATGTTAAAAAGGATAAAAGCATTATCTTCATTAACCTAATGCAGCCGAAATGGATTTAGGTTAATGCGGAAATATTTCAAAATTCCTTAACTATCTAAGCGCTACTTATCACATCCAAAGTGTCTTGCTTGCCCTTATCTATGTGCTCTGCAATAGTTCTTAAACATTCTTTATCCTGGATAATAATTAGATCTAATATCTTCTTGTGTCTTTCAAAAAATTTATCAATATAATCATTTTTATATTTCATATTATGCACCCTGAGCAAAGTAATAAAAACAGAAGACATTGTTTCCCAGGCTTGCAATATTGCTCGATTATCA
The DNA here is from genome assembly GCA_964404675.1 of uncultured Atribacterota bacterium. Lineage (GTDB taxonomy): Bacteria > Atribacterota > Phoenicimicrobiia > Phoenicimicrobiales > Stramentimicrobiaceae > CAZWUL01. The sequence continues at coordinate 20,913 of CAYOLB010000053.1, forward strand.
GATGCCTGAATAAGCTTTCTATGAAAATCAATATCAGACTCCTCATAGTAATCACTGATATTGGTATTGTCGTCTCTATTTTCGAGCTCACTAAGAATTTGAACCAAAGGAGAGTATCTAACAGACTCAGATTTAATGAGTACTTGAACTGCTTTTAATTCTAAAAGTTTTCTTAAATCATACATATTTTTGACAATTTTACTAGTAAACAAAATTACTCTTCTTTCTCCCCGCCTTTCCTCTATTAAACCTTCGTATACTAGTTGCTGTATTGCAACCCTAATTGAACCTCGGCTAACATTATATCTTTTAGCTAATGAAACTTCTAACAGACGATCCCCGGTAGAATATTTTCTTAAAATTATATCTTCTCTTAATTTCTCAATAACATTTTTGGTAATATTATTTTTAGTATATTTATTAATCATTTTAAAATATCATCACTTTTCTTATAATCTAGATCTCTAAATTTTTATTCATAGCAATAGCGAATTAAGGGAGATTTTTTTCTTTTTTTACCCTCACCATTGTTTCTCCTCCAAAAGGAATAATTCCCACTTTCGAATCTCTACCCTTTTCCTTAAATGCTTGTTCAATAGCTCTAGCTAAGCTAGAAAATGGGCTAAACCCCAATTTTCTTTTTTCATTATCACTAATACCCTCGGAAATACAGAATACTTTTGCTCTCTTTAATAATCTAGCATGAGAAATACACATTCCGCCGCAATTTTTATCTTTGATTATACCATTATTTATATTAGATAAAATTTCCTCAGGTTCTTTATTGGCCCAATTTAAAAGAATATTTTGATGTTTCGGGGCACTACCTGCCACTCCTTCAGGAGCATCAATAAGAAAAATAATTATTCCTCCATCATTCAATGCAAAATGCGAAAATACCAGTGCTTTAAATCCCTGCCAATAATCGGTTTCTATTGGATACGCATTAGTAATAATTATATCTGCTTTTTCATTAATTAATGGCCGATGTATCTTTTCAGCAAATTTTACTCCCAACCGATGGGCAGATATAAAATTTCCTGCAAATATTTTTATTATATCGCCATTGACATCATTAACAGTATTTATTATAAAATCTAAACCAACCTTATCTGCTATACTTTCTATTTCTTCTCTAACAAAATTATCTGCATTACCGGAAAGGTTTAGATAATTATTATATTTTCCTCCAATATAATGTGTGTGGTTTGTTGTTATTTCGCTGCATACCCCCGGCTGAATCATTTTACCGCCACCTGTCCAACCTGCAATTGGATGTGGCATTATTGAGCCTATACCTATTTTTAAATCTGAGTTATAAACCAATGGATTTACCTGGATAGGTGTACCCTTTTCAGTAAATCCCAGCTTAACGCAATTTTCCTCTTTACAATCATGATTTATAATTTCTATTCTCTTTACTAATGATTCTCCAAACCTTTCTATAATTTCTGTTTTGGTCATTTTCCTATGGGTACCCAATGCGATTACTAACTTAACCATAGCATCTTGAATCCCATACCTGTTTAATTCATCCAACAAAGTAGGTAATAATATTTTTTGTTTTGTTGGACGCGTCAAGTCATCAGCAATTAATACAATGCTTCTTTTGTTCTTGACTAATTTATCTAAAGAAACACTGTTGATGGGATTTAAAAACGTTTTTTTAAGATTATCATATATTCTATCCTCTTCTAATATAGGTTGTTTAACAAACTTGGTATGAAAAACTATATTTATATTATTTATATCATCAATAATAATTCTAGCTTTATTATTCTTACAACAACGGGACATTAAACATCCAATCTTTACGAATATTAAATAGGAATCAACTGTGCCTTCTAGCTGACATTTGAGTAAAAATGCACACTAAAGAATAAACTTAAATAATTTAATGGTATTCTAAATAATCATTATAATAGCACATTTCATATTTACATGAAAATTTTAACAATATTTTAAAATACCTATTACAAGGATGTTTATCCTCCCATTATTAAATTTGGAAGAAACAATACTAAATCAGGAAAAAATATTAATAATAATAAGATGAAAACGGCTGGAATAAAGAAAGGTAATAATTCTTTCATAACCCCTTCAACTGATACTTTGCCTATGCTTGCTACTGCATATAAACACATTCCCACCGGTGGTGTAATTAGCCCAATCATTAAATTCAAAATCATAACTATTCCAAAATGTATAGGGTCAATTCCTACTGTAATTACAATAGGAATTAAAATAGGGGTTAAGATCAATATTGCGGGAGTTGGGTCCATAAATAAACCAACAACTAAAAAAAATACATTCAATATTAATAATACTATTAAAGGATTGTTGGTCAATCCTAATAATAATTGTGCAGTACGTTGAGATATCTGACTAATAGTCAGTAAGTAGCTCAATCCAAATGAGAAGGATATAATAATGCCAATTACCGATGTTGCAATAATTGATTCCAATATAGTTTGATATAGTATTTTAAAATTTATTTCTCTATAAACAAATGCAGATATGATAAATGCGTAAAGAACGGCTATGGTAGCTGCTTCTGTTGGTGTAAATATTCCTGCTACAATTCCCCCTATGATGATAATGGGTGCCAATAGGGCATAAAAAGATTCTGAGAAAGACTTTAATATCTCTTTAAATGTGGCTCTTTTTTTGTTTTCATAGCCTCGTTTAACTGCGATAAAATATATGAGTACCATCATTGAAATAGCCAATAATAAACCAGGTATTATTCCAGCTATAAAGAGACGTCCCACAGACACCCCTGCGCTTGCTGCATATAATACCGCGGGAATACTGGGTGGAATTATTGGGCCTATAATCGAACTGGCAGCTGTCACCGCAGTAGAGAAACCTGGGGTATACCCGTTATTCTTCATTGCTTCAATTTCAATCGATCCTAATCCACCTGCATCAGCTACCGCAGAGCCTGACATTCCTGCAAATATCACGCTTGCAACAACATTGGCATGTGCCAAACCTCCGGGAATATGTCCGGTGAAACAATTTGCAAACTTGAAAAGACGTTTGGTAATCCCGCCCATGTTCATAAGTTTACCAGCAAAAATAAAAGCAGGAACTGCAAGGAGAACAAAGCTATCAACGCCTCTAATCATTTGCTGAAGTATTGATTCGATAGGAATATCATTAAAAAAAGAAAATGAAAATATTGAAAAACCAATTGAAAAGGCAATAGGTACTCCTAAAAAAATTAGCAATAATAATATTATTAGTAAATTAAACATTGATAACTTCACCTATCTATATTTTTTTTAAAATTTCTTAAAAAGAAATTATGGGTAAATTTAAGCTGATTAACAAATATTGAAAATGACATAATGGTAACCGATATTATAATATATCTGAATCCTAACCCAAGTGCCGGGGTTTTAATAAATTTTAATAGAAAATATAGTCTTATGCTATAGAAAAATAAACAAATAATAACTATATATATAATAGTATGTATAAATAATTCAAAATACTTTCTTAAATATGATGGTATCTTGTTAATAAAATAATCTATACCCGGATGCTCATAATTATAATGGGCAATTATACTGCCCAAGAATATATTCCAAATCAACAATATTCTGCTTAATTCTTCGATCCACATTATAGGATTACTTAATATGTATCGATAAAACACCTGTATTAATACACTTATTATCATAAAACAGAATAAAATTATGGTGATAATTTCTATTGATTTATTGTAGTTTTTTAATAATCTGTTTAACAAATCCATATCCTTTTGTATTTATTATATTGTATTGATAATTTATTAAATCAATAATATAAAGAGGATTCCTCGGAACCCTCTTTATATTATATATCACTTCTTTGTTGCTATATATTTTGGACTTTCTTAATAAATTCTAATTCTTCTTCAGTGGATGTATCTTGTAATCCCTGAATTGCCTTTTCCCTAAATTTCTCTACTTCAGGTTCGATTATTTCCATACCTTCTTCAATTAATTTTTCGGTCATCTCTTGCTCATTCTGTTTTACCAGTTCATCATTGTATCGACCAGCTTCATATGCAACTTCTTTAATAATCTGTTGATCTTCTTCTGAGAGTTTTTCTAAAACAGATTTTTTCATAAATACGGTGTTTTTACTTAGGAGATGTCCAGTTTTTATGACATATTTTTGTGATTCATAATACTTATTTGCATAGATAACCCCAACTGGATTTTCCTGTCCATCCACAACTCCCTGTTTTAATGCTAAATATAAATCTGGAAAACTTATAGGTGTAGCAGATGCACCTACTAATTCAACAGCTTTTATGAATCCTGGAATATCAGGGGTTCTAATTTTTAATCCCTTCAAATCATCCGGAACTATTACTTTAGTATTTCGAGTAGTGAGATGTCTTACACCATAATTCCAAACAGGATCTATAACTATTATCCCTGTTTCTTTCTCACATTCATCATACATTTTTTCCATCACAGGAGAGTGAGCTACTTTAAAAGCATGATCATAATCTCTATAAATATATGCCGTTAGAACTAAATCCCATAAAGGAAGGTTGGAAAAAGCCGGGGAGCCCGGATCAGTTAGCATGATATCTAAAGAACCAACCTGAATACCATCCCATAATTGCTTAGCATTGCCTAATTGGGAATTGGGATATATTTGTACTTCTATTCTGCCATCGGTTCTATCTTCAACATGTTCTTTAAAATATTCTACACCCTTGCTATGCGGATGATCTAAAGGATAAAGATGGGCAAATTTCAATACAACTTCTTGGGCACCAATAACACTGCTAAAAGCAAAAATCAACATTAATACAACCAAAACATATTTAAATGCTTTCATAAATATAATCCTCCTGATTATTTTTTTTATTTGCAATAGTTAATTCTGTTAATTCTCAAGATAAATAAAGAAAATATTTTTACTTAATATCACCTTCAATCTTTTTTTCGATTTTTAATACTTACTCATTTAGAATTCAATATTAGTAATAAAAAGTATTAAATTTACTCAAAAAATCATTTTTGATTGATATTACTTAATTATTTTTTATTTAAAAAATGTTCTAATCTCGCATCTTTCTTATAGATGGCAAAACCGGAATAGCCTACTCCTTCTAATTTAGTCTTTTCACCTTCTGCTACTCGGATCATTTTATCAAATATCTCATCTCCAATTTCATTAATTGTTTTTGTACCTTCGATAAAAGTACCTGCATTAATATCCATGTCATCAACTAAATTATTATAAGAGGTTGAGTTTCCACATATTTTTATTGTAGGCATCAGTTGACTTAAAACAGAGGCACCTATCCCTGTTATGAATAACAACATCTGACATCCTGCAGCTGCCAAATGCGTAATACAATGGGAGAAAAGCATTGTCCCGTCTTGCAAATAGATTCCTTTTTTTGTTGGTTTTTCTAAAATATCATTGTTATATCTCAAGACACCCTGAATTGGCCTTGATCCTGATTTATGGATTGCACCTAAAGATTTTTCCTCAATAGTAGAAAGACCCCCTCTTATATTGCCATAACACATGAATTCCATATTAACGCCAGGTATAGTCCATCTTTTTTCTTCAGCAGAGATTGTATTTTTTATATCTTTTGCTACTTTTTCATTAATGGC